>JAYRVL010000545.1:0-2096 GCA_041918575.1 Anaerolineae bacterium
GTGCCAATCACGGCGAAGTAGTCAATGGGAGTGCGTGGATTGTAATAATTGGGGTTGAAAGCGAATTCAAGGACTGCGCGCCCAATCCAGATAACACCGCTGATGATTAAGCTAGGCTTGATCCACCAATTGTCCATAATGATCATCAAAACAATTCCTTGTATCTGGCTGACTTGCGTATTGTAGATAGCCGCCCAAAGGAATCAGACTCTGACAGCTCAGCACTTGCGTAGCAAATCGTTCAGGGAAACCCACCGGTCCCGCCAGGCGCGGAACCCTCCATGGCGCTGTCATTGGGGACAGTATATGCCCATTCTTTGTCTCTGTCAAAACCTGTCAACAACCGGCGTCCGTAGTCTTCAGCCCGACCGACCGCCCAACCACCCCCGCTTCAGCCGCCGCGGTGATTGCAGAATTCCGAAGTTGCCGCGCGGCGAACGGCTGTGGTACAATACACCACGCGTTGAGCCTCGAACATTTCTGCCGGGGCGGCGCGCTCGCCAGGCGCGATTTCGATCGCTCGCCTGCAGTCGCAGCCAGCCCGGGTAGTTGCCTTCAGCGAAAGAGAACAACACCATGACCGAATCACGTCCGCAGACTGTGCTTTGCCTCGCCAGCTACTTCAAAGGAGCCGAATTCATGCGCACCTGCAAACGCCTCGGCGCGCAGGTCGTGCTCGTCACGCGCGAAAAACTCGCCGACGCCGAATGGCCAAAGGACGCCATCGAAGAAGTCTTCTACATGCCAGAGCTGGCAAAACAGCCCGACATCACCCACGCGGTCAGCTACCTGGCCCGCACGCGCCGCTTCGACGTCATCGTGCCGCTGGATGACTACGATGTGGAACTGGCAGCCTCGCTGCGCGAACATCTGCGCATTCCCGGCATGGGCGACACCACCGCGCGCTACTTCCGCGACAAACTCGCCATGCGTATGCAGGCGCGTGATCGCCACATTCGCGTGCCCGACTTCGTCCATGTCCTCAACTACGATGAAGTGCGCAGCTTCATGACACGGGTGCCTCCCCCCTGGGTCTTCAAACCCCGCTCCGAGGCCGGCTCCATCGGCATCCGCAAGATCAACTCGCAGGACGAATTCTGGCCCTCGCTCGACATCCTGGGCGACCGCCAGTCCTACTACGTGCTGGAAAAGTTCATCCCCGGTGATGTCTTCCATGTGGATTCGATCGTCTCCGAACGCGAAGTGGTCTTCTCCATCGCCCATCGCTACGGCCAGGCGCCGATGAAAGTGCTGCACGAGGGCGGCATCTTCTCCACGCAGACCGTACGCCCCGATTCCGAGGACCACACGCAGCTCATGCAGCACAATCGCGAGGTCATTGCCGCCATGAACATGGTACGCGGCGTCACCCACGCCGAATTCATCAAGGCCGACAACGACGGGCAGTTCTACTTCTTAGAAATGGCCTCCCGCGTCGGCGGCGCCAACATTGACCACGTCATCGCAGCCGCGTCCGGGGTCAACATGTGGGCCGAATGGGCCAAAATCGAGTTGACCTACACCCGCGGCGCACAGTACACGCCCCCCGCCCCGGCCGCAGGTTTCGCCGGTCTGCTCATCTGCCTGGCCCGCGACGAATGGCCCGACACCTCCGGCTACACCGATCCTGAAATTGTCTGGCGCCTGCACAAGAAAAACCACGTCGGGCTGCTGGTGGCCGCGGACAACCCTGACCGCGTGCAAACCCTGCTGGCAGACTACGCGGCGCGCATGGAACGAGATTTCCTGGCAACCCTGCCCGCGCCCGATCGCCCCCAGGACTGAGGAACGTGATGAAACGATTCCACCCATTGGCGCTTGCTGCCCGCCATCTGCGGCGCTCCGTCGCCGCGATCGCGCTGCTGCTCCTGGCTGTACTCAGCGCCTGCCAGGCCGCTCCCCTGACCGCGCCCGCGCCCGGCGCCGTGCAGCCGGCCCCGCCGCCGCCGCCGCCGGAGACCCCCGCCCCCCAACCGCTGCGCCTGGTCATTCTGCACACCAACGACACCTGGGGCTACCTCTGGCCTTGCGGCTGAATGCCTGCCGTGGGCGGCGTGGGCCCGCGGGCCCCCAAAAGTATAGGAACGCGGAACCAC
>JAYRVL010000546.1:0-10823 GCA_041918575.1 Anaerolineae bacterium
CCTTCTAGCCCTGACGCATCCCGGAGACCACTGTTCCCTGACCTTTCAGTATCTCCCCCCCACCCCGGCGTGAAATAGCACCGGAGGCCAAGTCCTCTCTGCGGCGCAAACGCTTGGAACGACGCATGAAGCAGCGTACAGTCCAGCCTCATATCAGGGGCAGCGAAAGGCCAAAGCGAGGCTTACCCACCTACTAGACTCACTTCAAATTAGAGTAGTACCGCCATATATTGTACTGAGAGGCCAGTTTTGAAGCAGCATTTACGGCACATATAGGGATTCACCTAAATTTGAAGTGAGTCTACTACCTAAATCACTTGACCGACGAAGGTCGCTTCCTTCATCTGCTCCTGACTCGATAGTCTCGCTGCATTTATCCACTGTCGCAGCTGATCCCATACCTGCTTTCTTAGCCCGAATGTGAATATGTGAATGTAGGTATGTGGGGCAGCTAAGTGTCAATCTAGGCTTCGCCCATCATACGGCGGCAGATTGGGACAAGTCTGTCGATATGGTTGATCGGGGAAATATAGCCGCCAATCGGCTTGAGACATATTGCGGCCGACGCGGCTACAGGCTTGACTGATCAACTCATCTATACGCGTATCATAGACCTGCACCACATTGCTGAGTACGAGGAACAACCGTGTTCCGCTACTGTCCCACTCGCCCCATATGCCGTAATCAATTTCGTCATCACGTATAGTGAATACTTCTTGGCCCGTATCGACATTCCAGACTCTAGCCGTCCCATCTCTACTTCCGCTTAGGAGCATAGAACCGTTAGGATGCCAACGGAGGGATTCCACATCGTCCCGGTGGCGCAGTACACGAAACTCTTCTCCGGTTTTCGCATTCCAAATTCGAACTGTCTTATCCCAACTCGCAGTCGCAATGTATCGTTCATCTGGGCTCCATCTAACGTCTGTGAGAAAATCGAATGTGCCGTGCTGTAGGGTGAAAAGTTCGCTTTCGTTCGCAAGATCAACAACGCGAACAAAATCTGATTCAACATATAGCAGCGTTGATCCGTCATCGTTCCAGACAATATCTCGGAACGCTTCTTCCCCTTGGAACTCGCCTAGCTTGCGATTAGTCTCGACACCCCATACATCTACAGCATTGTCGGACCATCGAACCAAGAGGAACCGACCATCGTCACTGACAATTGCTTGTTCGATTTCAGGCGATGCTGTCGTGGTTGCTCGTTCTGAGGTAAGTAAGGCCTGCTGAGGGTTCTCCTCATCAATCAGCGCTGCGACGAGCTGCCCGGAACGGGCATCCCATTCTTGGACGCGGATCACATCCTGTTGCAAATAACGGTCACCGCTAACTGTAATGATTTGTTCTCCACCTTGAGCCCAGACTGCTTGCCCAACGCCCCCCGCTAACTGCCATGTGAAGAGCATTTCTGCGGTACGAGAGTCCCAAATGCTTACTCTCTCTCCTCCAGTTCCACTGATGGTGAGAATCCAATTTTCATCGGGTGACCAAGCAGCATCGTCGACTTTATCCTCGTGCTGGAAAACCTGAACTTCCTTACCAGAGGCCAGATCCCATACTCTTGCTGTCGCATCCCGACTTGCGGCTAGCACCTTGTCGCCTGATTTGTTCCACCGCGAGTCTGTTACAACTTCTCCGTGTGCGAAAGAAGGCTTTTCCCTGCCGGTCCAAGTATCCCAAACCCCGACAGAGCCATCAGAGCTGACGGTTATGATTTGGCTTTCATCCTGATTCCAAGTTGCATAGGGAACATAGCCGCCGTGCTGCATAGAAAAGAGCAGGTCGCCAGTCGCCGCATCCCAGAGTGTTGCCATTGAGTCGCCGCCATACACAAGGATTTGGCTGCCATCTTGATTGAAACCAGCTCCATCAATCCATTCGTCGTTGTGCTCAAACGTGTACAACATTTTGCCTGTCACAGCATCCCAGGCAACAACCACTCCTCCTTCACTGTTGTATGTCAGAATCGTGCTGCCATCTGGGCTCCAGAGAGCACCACCAATTGCGTAAGGATGGTCTAGGGAGAATATTTCATTCTGGCTCTCTAGATTCCAAACTTTTCCGGTGCCATAATTGAAGCCCGCAGTTAATAGATACTTCTCGTCGGGGCTCAATATGAGGTCTGCAATAACGTCATCATGAGGGAGAGAATACAACAGCACTCCTGAAGCCATGTCCCATCCCCTGACACTACCATCGTTGCCAGCCGTAAAAACTACTGATTCGTCGCTGAGCCAAGTTAAGCGGCCAACCCCAGAATGATCAAGACTGAAAAGCTCTTCGCCCGTCGTGCTATCCCATATTCGGGCGGCATCGTTACCGCAGCAGGTAATGATACGGCGTTCATCGCTGATCCACCTGGCAGTATGCACCTGTCCTCCGTGTCGGAGGCTGAGAACTCGTTGACCCGTCTGAGCTTCCCAGACCCGTGCCAAACCATCTCCACCAGCCGTTAGAATGAGAGATTGGACCTGGTTCCAACTGGCCTCCAGCACAGGGCCTTCATGGTCCAATGCCCGGATCCATTCTCCAGTATCACCATCCCAGATGGCTGCGTTGCGCTCCGTTCCTGTGAGAATAAGGTTGCTGGTTGGGTTCCAGGAAACGTGGTTGACATCCGCCCACTCAGTCAAAGTGTGTAGCTTGTTACCAGATTGGCTATCCCATATCGTGAGTTTGTTGTCGCCGGAGATAGTTAACAGCTTGCTTTGATCCTTGTTTAGCACAGCATAGGTGACCGGCTCGTCATGCGTGAGAACTAAACGCTCGATGCCGGCCATAGTCAAAGCTGATCGTAGAGCGTTAACGGCTTCACTTGTTTCTGCAATGCCTCCCGCCTCGATTGCCAATTGCAGGGAGAGCGTCGGATCGTTTATGCCAACGATGGCCGAAGCAATGGCGAGAGCTCGCGAACTGGCTAGATTGGCCTGGTTTGTAGCCACAGTGGCTTGAGCTTCCGCCACAGCCACCGCAGTCACAGCCCTTTCCAGGTTTACGGCTGCGCTGGTTGCCCCTGCCACTGCAGTAGCCTCACTGACAGCGGACCGCGTGCTCGCATCCTGTGCGCGAGCTGCCTGCACGGCAACCTCCGTACTACGGGCATTCGATTCACCAAGCGCATCTATTGCGGCACGTGAGCGATCAAAGCCAAACCATGCCAATATAGCAAAGACTGAGGTGGCAATCAGAGCGCTCCCTATAAGAATCCTCTGAAGGTTGCGGCTCCTTCGTTCCTCTCGAACCTGATACTGTGTGCTCTCGGCAATGAATTCTTTCTCCGCCGGACTCAGTTGCTCATCTCTTTCTGCGAACCAGCGCTGTGCTTCCGCCAGGAAAGCGTCTCGTAACAATCCACCATAGTCTTGGCCTTTCTGCTCCCATTCTGTTTGGCGAGCCTGCAACCGCTGCCGCCACAACAAAAATTCCCGGTCTTCCGCCAGCCACTTCTTTAGCTTTCCCCATTCCAGAAGTAGTGCATCATGGATAATACTCACGCGCGTGTTCTGGTTCGGGGTGTCTACGTGACCTTCGGTAATCAGAAGCCTCTTGATTGCCAGATGATCTACCACGCGGAGCACTGACGCGCGTTCCTCTGGACTACGTATCAACTCCGTCAAGGTACGGGGGCGACGACTGTCTAGTTGCCCTTGACGCTCGTCGCCAATGTAGACCAGATCGCTGAAAATTCGCCGGGGTAGATATTCCGAGTCGTATCCTTGCGATCTTAGCTCCTGCAACGCTTCATTTGCCCAGCGACTGAGCCCTCCCTTAACGCCGCCAATATCGTTGAAGTATGCCGCATGTGTAAGCATTCCTTCGTCGCGTAATTCCCATAGTTGTGTCAGCGCGAATTCCAGTAATGGCAAGACAGCTGTCTTGCCCATTACCATGGATGTGCCTGCCTCAGTTACATCGGACAGGATGGTTTCGACCAGCCCCTCTTCAAATCTCAAGCCAATTTGCTCCGCGGGTTCAACGATAACGGCGTGAAGCTGCCTGAACGTCAGGTGAGCCGACAGATTTACTAATCCCTGTTCCTGCTCCAACGAGTGAAGAAGAGCGGGCGCTTCTGCGTCGAGATAGGGGTAGAAGTCGCTACGCATGGTGATCAGTAGCGTGATGGGAAGGTCACTATTCAGAAGGGCGACCAAATCATCAACATACCGACTGCGCATGTCAGCGTTTTCAACAAGCGTAAAGAGCTCTTCGAACTGGTCAACGTAGAGTAAGACACGTTTCCCAGCCAGCTGGGCTTGGCTAAGTTCCCCCATAACCCTTGAAAACGACTGGGCGCTATCGGCGTTGTCTTCCTGCACCATCTGACTGTAAGGGTTACTGCCCGGTCGAGTTGACAACACCACCCAATTATCTGAAGTCTCCGTGGTTGTAAGTTGTGGCAACAGCCCCGCTCGCACCAGGGATGATTTCCCGCTACCCGAGGAGCCGAGTATCGCGATGAAACGCACCCCCTTGCGTAGGAGCGTTGTTAACTCCTTGATTTCGTCGTCGCGGCCAAAGAAGAAGGGCGCATCCTCTTCGTCAAAAGCGGCGAGCCCTTTGTAGGGGCATATGTCTGACAGCTTGAGAGACGGGCAATGAGCGCGCAGCGATTCCGAGGCGATAATGAAGGCGGTCTGGGATTGCCGACTCAGCGCATCAGGGCGGGTAATCGATACAACTAATCCGATCACCTGTTTGGTAGTCAGATCGAGCACGGGAGCCCCACTAAACCCCGTTGTTATTTCAGAGGCACCAGTAAGTTGAAGAACAGGGTGGCCAGATTGCGTCGTGCGATCACCGATCCGCCCATAGCCCCACATACCCTCTTTCGCTTTGGCCTTTGGAAAGCCGAAAGTTTTGAATCGATGACCAGAAGTTCCCGCGGAAGAACCGAGCGACAATGGCTTTATACCTTCAGGTAGCGGATCCCTAATCTTGAGGATTGCGATGTCCTCGTCTTTTGGGTCTTGCAGGTACTTCGGATCGACGTCGGCAGCGACTTGGCCTGAGGTAGTATGAAATACAATCGTAACCTGCGACCCCACTTTGCAGGCGGCAACGACCACATGAGCGCAAGTGACCACCAACTCTTCCGAAACGAGAAATCCTGTTCCAACGGTCTCCCCGTCGGGCCTCAGTATTCTGACAACACTGGCACTTAAGTCGTTTGTCATGGCATCTGCTCGCGCTACTAGCAGGGGAATGGCCTAGTCAGGCCTGTAGTTTCACCAGCTCGTTCTGCTTGGTACGCTTGGTCTCACGATGCACATCGTGGCTGCCTCCGCATGGAACCAAGGTCAAAGGATGCTCAGGGCAGCTCAGCCGGCGGCTTGCACAGCGCTTCACCCAGTTCGGCAACACATTGCTCGTAGGGCAGTATGTGTGAGAGGATTTGCTCAGCCTCGGCCAGCATTGCATCGGCGGTAGGATAGGTTTGCCAAATGCGGGCGGTGCCGTCACTGCTAGCTGTGATGATGCGTGTGCCGTCGGCGCTGAAGGCCGCCGATACTACCGCACCCGTATGCCCTTCGAGGACGGCCAGCGGCCGGCCGTCGCTGTCCCACAGCCGGGCGATGCCGTCGTAGCCGGCGGTGACGATGCGCCTGCCGTCGGAGCTGAAGGCCGCCGTCTCTACCCAGCCCACATGACCTTCAAGAACGGCCAGGGGCTGGCCACTTACATCCCACAGCCGGGCGGTGCCGTCGTCGCCGGCGGTGACGATACGCGTGCCGTCAGGGCTGAAGGCCGCCGAGGAAACCCATCTCGTATGCCCTTCGAGAACGGCCAGCGGCCGGCCGTCGCTGGCCCACAGTCGGATGGTGCCGTCATTGCTGGTGGTAGCGATGCGGGTGCCGTTGGGGCTAAATGCCGCCGACAGCACCCAGTCAGTATGCCCCTTCAGGGCGGCAAGTGACTGCCCATTGCTATCCCATAGTCGAGCGGTACCATCGTCACCGGCAGTAACGATTTTGTCACCATCGGGACTGAAGGATGCCGATCGAACCCAGTCGGCAGTATGCCCCTTAAGAACAGCCAGTGGCTGGCCCTCGCCGTCCCACAGCCGAGCGGTGCTGTCCCCACCAGCGGTGACGATGCGTGTACCATCAGGACTGAAGGCCGCCGACTGTACCCCGTTAGAATGAGCCACCAGGATGGTCAGTAGCCAGCCATCACTGTCCCACAGCCGGGCGGTGCCGTCGTCGCTGGCGGTGACGATGCGCGTACCATCGGGACTGAAGGCTACTGACCGAACCAGGGCAGTATGCCCCTCTAGGACGGTTAGCAGCTGCCCATGATCGTCCCACAGCCGGACGGTACCGTTGTCGCTAGCAGTGACGATGTGTGTGCCGTCAGGACTGAAGACCGCCGACAACACCCCGTCGGTCTGCCCTTCAAGGATGGCCAGGGGCTGTCCATTGCCACTCCACAGCCGAGCAGCGCCATCGTTGCCAGCTGTGACAATACGCGTGCCGTCAGGGCTGAAGGCCGCCGACAACACTTTTCCAGAATCGACCTTCAGGATAGTCTGCAGCCGGCCGTCACTGTCCCATAGTCGAGCGGTGTTATCGTCACCAGCGGTAGCAATTCGGTAACCGTCAGGACTGAAGACCGCCGAGAACACCCCGCCGGTGTGTCCCTCCAAGATGGTCAATGGTTGCCCATCACCGTCCCACAGCCGGGCGGTGTCGTCATCGCTAGCAGTGACAATGCGTGTGCCGTCAGGACTGAAGGCCGCCGACCGCACCCAGTCAGTGTGTCCCTCCAAGATGGTCAGTGGCTGCCCGTCACCGTCCCAAAGCCAGGCGGTGCCGTCGAAACTGACGGTGACTATTCGCGTGCCGTCAGGGCTGAAGGCCGCCGACAACACACCATCAGAATGCCCTTCCAGAATAGCCAGTAGCTGTCCATCGTTGTCCCAAAGCCTAGCGGTGTTATCGTCGCCGGAAGTGACGACGCGCTGTCCGTCTGGGCTGAAGACCGCCCACTGCAACAAGCCAAAATCCCCGTCCATGACGACCAGAGGAAGGCCGTCGCTGTCCCATAGCCGGATGGTGCCGTCATTACTGGTGGTAACGATGCGGGTGCCATCGGGGCTAAAGGCCGCAGACAGATCCCAGTCAGTATGCCCCTTCAGGACGGCTAGCGGCAGGCCCAGCTGAGTCAGCGCAGTATGAAGGGCGCGATAGGGTTCGCCCGCCAGGGGATCGCCTTCGGCTAAGGTTCCTAGCGCCGCGTGGTAGGCCAGCAGCAAGCTTTGGTCGGGATCGCGTTCCAAGATCTCTAACGACCGCGCCGCCCATTCTTGCGCCTCAGCCACGCGCCGCCCGCGCTCGGCCTGTGTCCAGAAGTAGATTGCCCCGGCGGCGGCCAGCATGGCCACGGCAGCCACGACCAGAGCCACGATGCTGCGCCGGCGCAGCCCTTGGCTGGACCTTACCTGCTCCTCGGCCCGCGCTTGTTGTTCCTCAGCCCGGGCGCGCTCCGCCTCGGCCACAGCCCGGGCTAGCGCCAATTCCTTTTGAAGGCGTGCTTCCTCGGCGCGTACCTGAGCCTCCCGGGCAGCCACGCCGACTTCGATATAAGCCCGTTCGCTGTGGGGTAGCCTCTCTCCATGCTCCGCCAGCCACGCTTCCGCCTCGGCCTGCGGCGCGCCGCGCAACAGCGCCCCCTCGTCCTGCCCGCTAGCCTGCCACATGCCCATGGCTATCCGCAGCCGCTCCTGCCATTCGCGAAACGTGCGGTCCTCGGCTACCCACGTCCGTAGCCGCTCCCAGTGCTGGATCAACGCCTCGTGGGCCAGCTCGACTGTCTCGTGGCCGCCCTCGTCGCCGGTGGTCAGCAGGCGCTCCCCGGCCAGTTGCTGCACTAACCCCCAGTTTTTGGCGCCCACCTCCTCGCGAGTCGCCAGGCGACGCGTGTCAGCCGTGCCCATGCCGGGCCGAACTAACTGGACGAACACCGCCCGCGCCGTGTCCTGCTTGGCTGCGCTCAGCCGCTCGAAGACCGCCTCGGCATGCTGCGCTAACGCTTCCGACACCCCGCCGATGGCCTGATAGCCCTCGTGTGTTAGGCGGTTCAGGCGCTGACGCTCCCACAGCAGTGTCAACGCGAACTCCAGCAGCGGCAGGTTACCCGGTTCTTGCCCCACCTCATCCAGGATGCGGTCGACTAGGCCCGGCTCGAAAGTGACGTGCAGGCGCTGCGCCGGCCGCTCAATTGCCTCACGCAGCTCCTCGCGGGTCATTGGGCCAAGCTTGAGGTCGTGGTCTTGTAGCGCGTCGGCGAACGGGCGATAGGCCAACGCCTGTCCCATGAAGTCAGCGCGCAGCGTCAGGCAGAGGGTGAACGGCGACGAACGTTGGTCAGCCAGCAGGGCCAGCAGCGCATCGAGAAAACGATGCTGGCGCGGCAGGTCATCGCCAAGCGCGTAAAGTTCCTCAAACTGGTCGGCGATGAGCAGGACGCGGGCGGCATTGGCGCGAGCGAGGATGCGGTCGAGGACATCGGCCAGAACCACCGTGCCCTCTTCCAGTGCGGCGGCTAGCTTACCCGTCTCTACCAGCCGGTCGACCTCGGTGAGGGTCGGCTCCAGGCTGGGCAGCAGGGCCGCGGCCAGAGAGGTACACGGGGCGCGGCCGGGCCGGAAGTCGATGACCAACCAACCGTCGGATTGCAGAGCCGGAACCAGCCCGGCAAAGACGACCGACGACTTGCCGCTGCCCGACGGGCCGACAACGGCTAGTAGGGACTTGCGGTTGACCCCGTCTAGCAGCCGGGCGGTTGTGGTTTCGCGGCCGAAGAAGTTATTGGCGTCCGCGGCGCGGAAGGCGGCCAGGCCGCGGTAGGGACTGGGCGGTCGGCTGATGGCTGCCAAGTCGGGCCAGGCTTGGATGAGAACCGGCGCGGGGATAACGTAGGCCGCGCGCACGCCGACTTTCGGATCGGAGCGGGTCACCAGACCGATGACGCCCTCTAGCGTGTCGTCCCAGACCGGGCCGCCGCTGAAACCTGGCTCGACGTGGTAGCCGCCGCGGCCAGTGTCGATTTGCAGCCAGCCCTGGGTCTGCGGTCCGCGCATGACGCCCTCGGCCCACACGCCGCCGCCGCGGTCCTTCGGGAAGCCAAAGGCGCGGAAGGGGTGGCCCCAGAGATCATCGGCGCTGACAAAGCTGATTGGCCGGGCTGTCGCGGGCGGCGGGACGGTCAGCACTAACACGGCTATGTCCAACTCCCACGGCCATAGAGAGACGTGACCGATGCGGGCGGTGTCGCCCTCAGCCAGGGGGAAATCCAGCATCAGGTCGGTCGCCGGCGGGTCAACAGGCATCTCCGCCAGGCCCAGCGCGTCGCGCACCACGTGGGCACAGGTGAGCACTTGACCCGAACCGACGAGAACGCCTAGACCGACGGCCGTGCCCACCTCATTGGTGATGCGGACGATGGCGGGGTCGAGTTGGTGGCGCATGATGACGCTTACCGGAGGCTGGACCTAGCGTGGCCGACGCTGGCCCTATGACTTACGCTTCCAGGTGTATGTGCAGTGAAATGAACCGCTAGGGATGATCTTGGCAACCACGCCAGCGCTGACGCCGGTATCGTGGGCTAGTCCCAGCTCAAACTCCGCGGTGAAGCTCTCGAACTCGTAATCGCCACCGTCCAGCCGCTCGGCGCTCGGCAGCGCTCGGCGCAGGGCGATGCCCATGCCGGTTAACGGGCCGCGCAACAGCTCCTCTAACTTCACCTTGACGGGCTCAATCACATCATCAACGAAACCAGCCTCAACCAGGCCCTCGTCGTGTGCCAGTGGCAGCGCAGCGACGGTGATCTCGCCGTAGTCGTCGCCAAGATCGAGTACGATTTGGTTCCATGTGAGTTGATCGGTCATTAACCCCTCCGTTGGCTCAGAAGACGTACCGTTGCACAAATCATACCGCCTTAACCTGAAACCTCCCATCTTTATCTTATGCTGAACCAGGGCGTGCCTCCCTCCGTTTTACTCCCCGCATAGGAGTGAAGCGGTATCTATAGATTGACACACTGCTGATTGGACGGATAAATTACTCGTACCTCCTATCCTCCATTCATCAATATAGCCTTCCCCCACGGTCAATGGTACAGTTAAACCTTAACGGTTTGCCACGGCGGAAGCCGGCCGCTTCCGGCCAAAGTGTCGCCCCATTGCCGGGGCGCTGCGACACTGAACCACAGGACACGCGCATGAAATCTCTGCAACAACTCTGCGAGCCTCGCCCCAGCGTCTTCGACTCCCAGCGCCGCGACACGGTGCTCGACCTGACCGATCTGGTCGCCGGCCGGGTCAGGCCGGAGGCGTTCTTCGCCGAGAACTTCATCACCGACGGCATGAAAGCCCTGCTGGAACAGGGCTTTCGCCGCCTGGAAGGCAAATCGTCGCAAGGGGTCTTTAAACTGCGCCAGGCCATGGGTGGTGGCAAAACCCATAACTTGCTGGCCCTGGGCCTCTTGGCCAAGCATCCGGAGCACCGCGCCCCGATCATGAGCCACTTCTACCGGCACAACCCCGCTCTCGGCCCGGTCAAGGTCGTCGCCTTCTCCGGCCGTGAATCCGATGCCCCGCTCGGTCTGTGGGGGGCCATCGCCGAGCAACTGGGCAAGAAAGACCTCTTCAAGGACCTCTACTCGCCGCTGCAAGCGCCGGGCCAGAAGGCGTGGGAGAACCTGCTGCGCGGCGAGACGGCGCTTATCCTCCTCGACGAGCTGCCGCCCTATCTGGAAAACGCCCGTTCGCGGGCCATCGGCAACTCTGACCTGGCTCAGGTGACGGCCACGGCCCTGTCCAA
>JAYRVL010000547.1:0-15370 GCA_041918575.1 Anaerolineae bacterium
ACCGGCGGGTCATGAGCACCCCGCGACGCTGACCGCGCCAAGCCCCGGTTTGCAGACAAATCAGAAGTAGCCACGAATTGCACGAACCGTATTTTCTCGTTTCGATTCGTGCAATTCGTGGCAAAAATCCGCCCAGCTTTCTCTGCCACGAATTTCACCAATTTGCACGAACCGTATTTTCGTTTCGATTCGTGCAATTCGTGGCAAAAATCCGCCCAGCTTTCTCTGCCACGAATTTCACCAATTTGCACGAATCGAGCCTCTGCTTTCGTTTCGACCAACCTCCTACGCCAACCCTGTCAGGTTGAAGCCCGCCGTGACGCCCGCCAGCTTCTTCACCATGTTCTCGAATTCGCTGGGATCCGTGGCCGTATTCTCATCGAGATCCGCGCACCCCAGGCGCGTTGCCCGCGTGCAGAGAAGGGCGGTTTCAGCGGCCAAACAGGCGTCGGATGGTGTCCAGCTCTTCGGCCTGCATGAGCCAGGCGACGGTTAGGTAGACGCCGGCGCCGAGGGGCAGGCAGAGCAGCACTTTGAGCCCGGCGCCGGATACGCCCGGCGCCTGCTGCCATCCCCAGATGACGATAGTCAGGGCGGCGCTGGCGAGCGCGGTGCGCCAGAGCGCGGGCGCCAGCATGCCGGCTTGCAGGCCGCCCAGGCGTCGGCGCAAGAGCCAGAGCAGCGCGGCCATTTCGAGCGTGGTGGCGATGCTGTTGGCCAGGGCCAGGCCGCCGTGTTCCAGCGGCCCCAACAGCAGCAGGCTGAGCACGATGTTGAGCAGCATGGCGCCTACGCCAATCGCGACCGGGGTGGCGGTGTCGTGCAGCGCGTAGAAGGCGCGCGCCGCGACTTCGACCATCGAATGGCCCACCAATCCCAGGGCGAAGAGCTGCAGCGCGGTCACGACCAAGGCAGTGGAGTCCGCGGTGAACGCGTTGCGCTGCAAGAGCACAGTGATGAGCGGCTGCGCCAGCAGGATCAGGCCGATGCCGGCCGGCAGGGTGAAGAACAGAACCGTGCGCAGTGCGGTGGTGAACGTGCTGCGCAGCGCGGCCAGGTCGCGCCGGGCCACCTGCGCGGCAAAGGTGGGAAAGACGACGGTGGCGACGGCCTGGGCGAAGATGCCCTGCGGCAGCAGCATGAGCAACCAGCCGTAGTTGAGCGCGGCCAGCCGACCTTCGGGCAGACCGGACGCCAGGATGGTGTTCACCCAAAAATTGAACTGCACCGCGGCCAGGCCCAGCACGCGCGGCCCCATCAGGCGGCCGATTTCTCGCACGCCGGCGTCGTGCAGGTCCAGCCGTGGGAAGTAGCGGGCGCCCAGGCGCGCCAGCGCGGGCATCTGCACCAGGAGATGGCCGGTCGCGCCCACCAGCACCCCGATGGCCAGGCCGGTCACGCCCAGGCGAGGGCCGAGCAGCCAGGCCCCGCCGATGATCGCCAGGTTGTAGATGACCGGCGCGATGGCCGGCGCCAGGAAGTGCTGCATGGCGTTGAGCGCGCCCATCGCCAGGCCGCTAACGCCGAAGATGATCGTCGAAATGAGGAGCAGGCGCATGAGGCTGACGGTCAGCGCCTGCTGCGCCGCGTCGAAGCCGGGCGCCAGCAGATTGCGCACCAGCCAGGGCGCGCTCAGCGCGGTCAGGAGCGCAGCCAGTGTCAGGACAAGCGCCATCACGTTGACGATGGCGCTTGCCAACCGCCAGGCTGCGGCGCGGTCTCCCTGCACCAGGCGGGCGCTGAACGCGGGGATGAAGGCTGAACCCAGCGCGCCGCCGGCCGCCAGTTGAAAGATCAGGTCGGGCACGCGGAAGGCTGCCAGATAGGCGTCCAACTCGGCGCTGGTACCGAACTGCGCGCCGATGACCATTTCGCGCAGCAGTCCCAGGCCGCGGCTAATGATGAAAAGCCCCATGACCAGGGCCGCGGCCCGCGCCATGCGACTATCCGAGCCGGCGGCTGTCTCCTGAGTGCGTGTCATGCGCGATTCGTGCCTCCTGGGCGCGAAGATGAATGACAGTGCAGCACGGGCCGCTGACTTGCCTTCGAAATGCTGCTGCAGGTATGCGCCTCGATGGGGAAACAGGCAGGTTACTGGGGATCAGCGTGCAGGCGCAGAGATGGCTGCGTCAATGCCGCGCTGCCCGGCCGTGTCCGCGATGAGCGCGCCCAGGCGCTGCTGATCGAGCAGAAAGCCCGACAAAGCAAGGCCCACCTCACGCCTGGGCTTGCGCATGGCTATGCCTGCGGCGCGGGCGGCATAGGGAACTGGCGCTTGAAGATGGACTGATAGACATCGCCCTGGCTGACGATTCCCACCAGCTTGCCGCCTTCGACCACGGGTAAGCGTCGAATAGCCCAGAGCACCATCAGGCCGGCCGCTTCCAACAGCGGCGTCTCCGGTGACACGGTCTGCACGTGGCGGGTCATGACATCGCCCGCCGTGATGCCGCTGATATCCGTGAAGCCCTCATCTTTGGCCGAATGGGCCAGACTTGGCGTAGGCGATTCCAGGAGGTGCTGGAAGAGGGGGTGCATTTCGCGCAGCACATCCTTTTCTGAAATAATCCCGACCATGCTGCCTTTGTCATTGACAACGGGCAGGCCGCTCAGATGACGCTCTACAATGGTGCGCGCCACCTCGCTGAGCGGCGCCTTTTCATGCACAACGAGCACTTTGGTCGTCATGATTGATCGAATGGTCACAGTTCCCTCCCTCAGGACATCAGATGTGATTGGCAATGGCTTTTCTGTCTGACATTACTATAACGCAATGCGCCACAAAAGTCAACGACAAATGGACGGTTTCGACCAAAGCCAGGCGGGTAGCGCGGCGCCTCGCCGGTGGTCAGGTCTCCCTACCCGTTTGGGCAGGAGGAGCCTCGATTTCCCACGTATCCTGCTGGCTGCCCCATTCGCTGGCGCCGTCGCTGCGGCTGACGTGCCACCAGGTCTTGCGCACCACCGTGATGGCGGGCGGTTTTGCCTCTTGCGTGATGGAGGTGACCGCCGCCGACGCTCCCGGGCGCGCCAGCCAGACCCTGACCACACGCCGCGCCAGGCGCAGCGCCAGCGCAGTCGCCGCCACGGCCGCCGTGGCTCCCACCTCGCGGCGCGTGATGACCGGCAGGGTGAGGCCCCCCAGTCGGCTGACTGCCAGACTTTGATTGATGTTGACCCCGCAGCCGCGGCAAACCGTCGCTTCGGCCGCATTGGCCGCCCGGCAGCGTGGGCAGATGCGCTGCGCCGGTACGATCGTCATGGTTCACCTCCTGATTCCGAAACAACTCCCCTAAATAGTAGGTCACGTCTCCGGCGTGACAACGCTGTTCGCGCCGGAGCATACTTCCCTCCGCCAGCGCTGTCCTGCCCGGAGACCGGACCTTCGGAGCCGAGCCTACCGTCCTTCCGGCCCGATTCTCATCCTTCGCTGTAGCCCGGCAGGGGCGGAGCTGTTGTCTTGACGCCGGCCCGCGCCAGGACCTGTTCGGCCGCGCGGATCATCGGCATGTCAACCATCTTACCTTCGTAGGCAAAGGCGCCTGTGCCCGCGGCCTGGTGACGGGCGTGGGCTTCGATCAGGCGCTGCGCCTGCGCCACCGCCTCGGCCAGCGGCATGAACGCGGCGTTGATGATCTCCACCTGGCGCGGATGAATCGCCATTTTGCCGGTATAGCCCATCTGCATAGCGCGCTGGCACTCACGCTGCAGGCCCGCCATGTCGTTCAAATCCACGAAAACGGTGTCAATGGCCTGCCGGCGAAAGGCCGCGGCCGCGGTCACCACCGCGCTGCGGGCGTAGAAGACCTCCCAGCCCTCACTCGTGCGCGTTGCGCCCATGTCGCCGGCCAAGTCCTCCGCGCCGAACATCAGCGCATCCACGCGGGCATCCGCCTCGGCAATCTCGCGTACGTTCATCACGCCCAGCGCCGTTTCCACGATCACCAACAGACGCACCGCGCCCGCGGGCCATCCCTGCTCATGTTCGACCCGCGCCAGGGTCTGGCTGACCTGCTGCACCTGCCCGGCAGATTCCACCTTGGGCAGGACCAGGCCATCCGGCCGGTCGGGCGTCACCGCGTCCATGTCCATCGCCTCCAGGCCGGAGCCGATAGGGTTGATGCGCACCAGGCGCTCGCGGCCGCCAAAGTCGAGCGCACGCAAGGCCGTCACGATGGTCGCCCGCGCTTCCTGTTTGCGGTTGAGCGCGACTCCATCCTCCAAATCCATGATGATACTGTCGGCCGGCAGCGTCGTGGCCTTCTCGATCTTGCGCAGGCTGTCGCCTGGCATGAAAAGCACGGAGCGGCGTACGCGAGTCATCACATCTCCTCCTCATTAGCGCGGGCGCTTGAGAAAAAGCGCGGCGCGTTCCAGTTCGATCACCACCGCGCCGGTTTGATTCTTGCCGATGTGACGCAGGCGCACCACCCCGCGATCGGGTTTGCTGGCCGACTCCCGCATTTCCAACACCTCGGTTTCCACGTAGATCGTATCGCCGTGAAAAACCGGTCGCGGATGCAACACCCGTTCGTAGGACAGATTGGCGACGATGGTGCCTTCCGTTAATTCCGGCACTGTCAGCCCCACGGCCAGCCCCAGGGTGAAGATGCCGTTGACGATGCGCTGCCCAAACGCCGTGCGGCTGGCAAAGTCCTCGTTCAGATGCAGCGGCTGGGAGTTCATCGTCAGCGCGTTGAAGAGCACATTGTCCGTCTCGGTTACGGTGCGCCCCAGGCTATGCTGGATGCGCATCCCCACGGTCAGTTCATCGAAATACTTGCCGGGCATGACGGCTTTTCCTTTCCACGGTATAGTGAGGCATGACGCACTCCTCACGATTCACCATTCACGTACTACTCGTCACCATCCTCCAGCGCCAGCGCTGCACCCGCCTCGGGCAGCATGACCGGCGCGCCCACCGCCAGGTAGGTGTAGCCGGCCGCCGCTAATTCAGCAAAATCCGAAATCATGCGTCGGCCATCAATGATCAGATAGGGCGGTCGCGTTGTTCGTTCGATTTCGCTCGCGATGCCGCGGAACTCCTCCCAATCGGTCGAGATGAACAGGGCGTCGCTGCCTTCCAGGGCTGCATGCGCGCTGTCGTGATAGCTGATCTTCTCGAACAGGTGATTGCGCGCAGGATCGAAATAGCGCTGCGCCTCCGCGGTTGCCAGCGGGTCATAAGCCCGAATCGCCTTGACGCCCAACGCCAGCAGGCCATCCACCACCTTCAGCGCCGACGAGTCGCGAATGTCGTTCGTGTGCTTCTTGAAGGCCAGTCCCAGGAGCGCCACCGTCTTGTGGTTGAAGTTGAAATGCGCTTCGTGGATCGCCCGCTCGATCAGATAGCTCTTTTGATACTCGTTGATCTGATGCACCGAACGCAGCAGATCTGTGGATTTACCGCGGCGGCTCATTTGGTAGATGAGCGATTGAATGTCTTTGCCAAAACAGCTCCCGCCGGCGCCGTTGCTGACATACGACCCCCAGGTGCTGATGCGCTCGTCTGCGGTGACGCCCAGCTTGAGCTGCGCCATGTCAATGTTATCGAAAGTCTCCGCCATGCGTGCGCCCACCCCATTCCAAAACGAAATGTAGGTTAGCAGCAGTGTATTAGCCACATACTTGATGGCCTCGGCTGTCTCTGGCGTTGTTTCGATGTAGCGGATACGGACATGGTTGACGAACTGAGGGTACACATGGCGCAGCACATGGAAGTCCTCGGTCGTGTCGGCGCCGACAACCACGCGATCGGGCTTGCGCGAGCGTTCCACCGCGTTGCCCTCGGGCAGAAACTCCGGGTTGGAGGCGACGCCAAAATTGGGTACGCCATGCTCTGTCAGCACCTTCTGCAGCTTACGCGCCGTTCCCACCGGCACCGTGCTCTTGTTGACCAGCACCACGCGGCGCTTATCGCGGCGCTGCGCCAGCAACTCGCCCAGGTGATGGGCCGCCTTGAGGTAATAGCTCAGATCGGTCGCCCCGCTGCGCAGGGGCGGCGTAGGCAAGCATAGGAAGATGACCTGGGCGCCTTCGATGATCTCGTTCATCGGCACAGTGTCCGACACAAAAAACAGGTGGCGATTGAGGTTCTCAGCGATCACATCAGCCAATTCTGGCTCATTGACGTAACTCTCGATCCGGAAACGGTCGCCGCTCTGGTAGGCCTGGATGCGAGCCTGGTCAATATCGTACGCGTAGACCTGGTGGCCGAATTCAGAACAGACCGCGGCATGGGTGAGACCAACAAAGCCTGTACCCACAACTAAAATTTTCATGCAGATTCTTGCCTCATGCGACGCGCTTGGATTGAGGGGGCGTCCCCATCATACCCCAAAACAGGATGACTGGCAACTCGCCATTCTCACGATCAGGAATTCCAAATGTACCCGGAATCGAGGCTTCGGCCGGTCTGCCACAGGGTTCTCAAGTGCCCAATAACCGGCTAAAGCCTCCATTCCAGGTGTCTTCAGCGACCACATTTGGAATTCCTGTCTCACGATGCTCAACGAGGGGTATGTATGATACAATCAGGAATGAATCACGCAGTTCAATGAATCACGCAGTTCAATGAATCACGCAGTTCAATGAATCACGCAGTTCAATGAATCACGCAGTTCAATGAATCACGCAGTTCAACATAAGTTGAATCCAAAACGAGGAGGTTTTCACCTGCCATGTCGGTTGGTATCTTCGAGCTGGCGCTTGACGGCCAGTCATTGACCATTGACCAAGTGGTGCGAGTGGCGCACGCCGCGCCGGGCACGCTGCGCCTGCGGCTGAGCCAAGCCGCATCTGCCCGTGTGCAGGCCGCGCAGGCCGCGGTAGCGTCCATCATCAGCCAGGAACAGGTGGTCTACGGCATTACGACCGGGTTCGGCGCGTTCAAGAGCGTTTTCATTTCGCCGGAGCAAACCACCCAGTTGCAGCGCAACATTCTGATGAGCCACGCGGTGGGCGTGGGCGAGCCGTTCGCCGCGGCCATCGTGCGCGCGATGATGCTCATTCGCGCCAATACGCTGGCCCTGGGCCATTCTGGCGTGCGTCCCCAGGTGATCGAATTCATCCTGCGCCTGCTGGAGGCCGGGGTGCATCCGGTGGTGCCGCGGCAAGGATCGCTGGGCGCGTCCGGCGATCTGGCGCCGCTGGCGCATGTCAGCCTGGTATTGATCGGCCTGGGCGAAGCGGAAGTGCAGGGCAAAATCCTGCCGGGCGCCGAGGCGCTGGCGACCGCGGGCCTGACGCCGTTGACCTTGCAAGCCAAGGAAGGTCTGGCGCTGACCAACGGCACCAGCCTGATGGCCGCGCTCGGCTGCCTGGCCGTGGCCGAAGCCGAAAACGCCAGCCGCGTGGCCGACATTGCCGGTTGTCTGTCGCTGGAGGCGCTGCACGGCGCCACGCGTGCCTTCGATGCGCGCATCCACGCCGCGCGGCCGCACCCACGCCAGGTGGAGTGCGCGGCCCGTCTGCGCCAACTGTTGACCGGCTCGGAGTTTACGCGTGACCGCCCAGGCATGAGCGGCGCCGGCAGCCCTTCCGTGCCCGCGCCTGGCCTGGCGCCCGCGCCCGCGGCCGCTTTCACGCCGCCGCACCGCCACACGCCCGTTGACCCGCAGGACGCGTACACCTTGCGCTGCATTCCCCAGGTGCATGGCGCGTGCGAGGATGCCATCAAGTACACGCGCTGGGTGGTGGAGATCGAACTGAACAGCGCCACCGACAACCCGCTGATCTTTGTGGATGAGGAGAGCGGCGCAATAGATGTGATTTCCGGCGGCAATTTTCATGGCGAACCGCTTGCCATCGCCTTCGATTACCTGGGCCTGGCCCTGACGGAGCTGGGCAACATGTCCGAGCGCCGCCTGAGTCGTCTGCTAGATGCGGACAGCAACGGTCATGTGCTGCCCCCCTTCTTGACCGCGGACGGTGGTCTCAACAGCGGTTTCATGCTGGTGCAGTACACTGCGGCCGCGCTATGCAGCGAGAACAAGGCCCTGGTGCATCCGGCCAGTGCGGACACCATCCCCACCTCGGCCAATGTCGAGGATCATGTCAGCAACGGGCCGATTGCGGGGCGCCAGGCGCGGCGCATCCTGCGCAACCTGGAGACCATCCTGGCGATGGAATTGCTGGCCGCCAGCCAGGGCATTGACTTCCGCCGGCAGGCGCTTGGGGCAGGCACGCGACTGGGCCAGGGCACCGCGCCTGTGTACGCGCTGGTGCGCGAGCGGGTCCCGTTCGTGACCACCGATGTCATCATGTACCCGCTGATCGAGACCGTTCGCCAACTGGTGGTCAGCGGAGCGATTGCCGCGGCCGTCGTCTGAACAGCGCCGGGAGCGTCGTCCGGCCGGCGGCGTGACCTACGGTTCGAGGCTCTTGCCGCGCTCCTGGAACCGTGCTATACTCCCTGCCTGCGGCGACCCAATGTCGCCGCAGATCAGGCTGCTCCATCAAGCGGTAACAAGAAAAAGACGGCGCCTATGCCTAATCCATCATCCCAATGGGAAGCAGCGGAAGACATCACCACCTGCTGCACGCTTTCAGGAATTCCCAATATACCCGGAATCGAGGCTTCAGCCGGTCTGCCACAGGGTTGTCAAGCGCCCAATAACCGGCTAAAGCCTCCATTCCAGATGTCTTCAGCGACCACATTTGGAATTCCTGTGCACGCTTTACGGAAAACGGCGGCGGGCCTGTTCGATCTCGATGGCCTGTGCGCTGAAGCGATAGAGGCGCGCCGGCCGGCCAGGGCCTACATTGGTGTCGCCTGTTTCTTCGAGCACGTCAGCGGCCAGGATTTTACGACGGAAGTTGCGTTTGTCCAGGCCCTCGCCCAGGATGATTTCATAGGCGGCCTGCAGTTCGCTGAGGGTGAAGGCTTTGGGCAGCAGCATGAAGCCCAGCGCGGTGTACTCCAGTTTCCAGCGCAGGCGGCGCAGTGCGTATTCCAGGATCTTGGCATGATCGAACGCCAGCGCCGGCTGGTTGTAGATAGACCACCAGGTGGCATCCGAGGCATCGGAAGCGCTGCGCAGTTGAATGCGCGCGGCCTGTTCGGCGCTGAGCAGGGCAAAATAGGCCACGGTAATCACGCGCGTGCGCGGGTCGCGTTGTGGATCGCCAAAGGTGTAGAGCTGCTCCAGGTACACATCGCGCACGTTGGTCTCTTCTGCCAGTTCGCGCAGTGCGGCCTCTTCCAGCGGTTCATCGTAGCCCACGAAGCCGCCCGGAATCGCCCAGTGTTCCTCGAAAGGCCATTTCTTGCGCTTGATGAGGAGCACCTTGAGATCGTTGTCAACGAAACGGAACAGGATGACATCCACCGTGACCGAAACCTGCCGATACTGGCGAACATCATAGGCTTCCAGAAGATTGCTCGCAACGGCGGCAGTAACATCTTGGTTCATACGATTACACTTTCAGACTTCGAGGTTCTATGTCCAGTTGGCTGAGCCATCTTCACTTACGCCCGTTGGGGCGCGTTGCCGAGTCTTCGTTTGTCGGTTATAATCAGGCGCACGTTGTTACCAGACTCGGTCAGGGAGTGGTTATGCTCTTTTCACGTCAAGAGATGATTCATCGCATCGGTCTGCTGCGGTCAGCCAAGCTCGTTTTCGATCTGCTCGCCGCGGCCCTGTTTCTTTGGCAGGAATGGGGCTGGCTTCCGCTGCTGCTGCTCGGCGTTGATGTCGCCATGCTCTGGCTGCTCTACCCCCGCCTCAGCCAGAAACAGCCCGTCGCCGCGGTGTTGACCACCCTGCTGCTGACCGCGCTGCTGGCGCTGGCCGCGCTCTACGATCGCCCCAATCTGGCGCCGCCGCTGCTGGCGTTCAACGTGCCGCTGCCGGCGGTAGCTGCCGTGGCCCTGGGGTCGAGCATCGCCGTGCTCGCAGCCGCCAGCCTGGCGACCATCGTGACTGTGGCCGCGGCCGGCCTCGCCTGGCAGTTGCTGGGCGAAGGCGCTTCGACACTCCTGACCTGGGCCGGCCTGACCGTGGGCGCTATCTGGTTGCAGGCGCTGGCTCTGCGCCAGGTGGTGACGGCAGAACGCCGCCAGGCTTCACCCTTCGATGCGACTGCGATCATCGCCAGCGGCCTGGTTGTGGTGACGGTCAATGACGCGCTCTTCGACACACCGACCAATGCTCTGACCAAGCTCCTGCGCCGTCAGGCCGACAGCAGCGGCGCCTCCTGGCTGGTGTTGGACCTGGCAACCTCCATGCCGGTGACGCCAAACGAGATCGAGCGGCTCACGCAGGCGGCACGCGGCATAACCAACTGCAAAGTGGTGCTGGCCCGTGTACCGGCGGCCGCCACCCTGCTGCCCGGGTCGCCGCCCGCGCTGCTCAAGCGGCTGGATCACTACGCCACCGTGCCCCAGGCGGTTGAAGTGGGCCTGCGTCACCTCGGCTGGGTGCATCCGGCCACCACGCCCGAAGCCCGCGAAGCCCGGCAGCCCATCCGCATCCCCACCTCGGTTGTGACAGAAGACTGGTGGGACGCGGGCTGAGAAGCCCGCTCCATCCCATCTATGATTTGAGCAGCAGGCCGTCAATCTCCTCATCGGTGACGCGGCGGTCCGCTTGCACGAACGCGCGTTTGGCCCGCAGCCGGGACAGGGTGCGCAAGCCGTCCAGTTGACCGCGCAGGCGGGCGCGGGCGGCGCCGCCGCCGCGTAATCCGGCCCAAGCCGCCGCGCCTGCGATGCGCAGTTGGGCCATGATGATGGTCGGCCAGTAGCGGCGCAGCAGGCTGGTCGGCATGTTTTTGTACAGAACCCAGATCGTATTGCGGCCCGTGTAATAGCTGGCAAGGACGCCGCCGCCTGTGGCGCTCAGGTGATGATAGACACGCGCACGCGGGGCGAAGCGCGCAGTCCAACCAGCCAGCCGCGCGCGCCAGGCCAGGTCTACATCTTCCATGTACATGAACAGGTCTTCGTCGAAGCCGCGCACCTGCTCCCACATGGCGCGGCGATAGGCCACCGCGCCGCCGCAGCCGCCAAAAACCGCCATTTCCTGGTCGTACTGTCCGCGATCTTCTTCCCAGACCCCACGATTGCGCGGGATGCCGTCCGCGCCCATCATATCGCCGGCGCTGTGCAGCACGGCGCGCCGGTCGAAAAGTAGCATCTTGCTGGCAACGCTGCCCACCTCTGGATGGGCAAAGGGCAGAATCATCTCCGCCAGCCAGCCGCGCTCGACCTCGGTGTCGTTGTTGAGCATGACTAGGATGTCGCCGTGCGCGACGGCCGCGCCGGCGTTGCACGCGGCAGCCAATCCACGGTTGCTCGCCATCTGCACCACGCGCACGGTTGGCTCGGTCGTCTGCAAATAGCTCACCGTCTCATCGCTCGACGCGTCGTCTACCACGATGATTTCGTGGCGCGTATAAGTCTGTCCATGCAGCGCTTCCAGGCAGGTGGGCAAGAAGCGCATGCCGTTGTAAGTGGGAATGATGATCGAGGCCAGCGGAAAGTTCAGTGTTTCGCTCATGATGCTTGAAAGAAGGCGGCCAGCGCCTGTTGCCAGGGACGCAGGGTGATGCCCAGGGCGGCCGCGTGGGTGTTGGCGAGCAGGGCGTGCAGCGGCGGGGTGCTCGGTCGCGCCCACTCGGTATGCGCAACCGGGGTGACGGGGATGTGACCGCGGCCGGCCTGGCGCAGCACTTCACAGGCGAATTCGTAGCGCGAGCAAGAGCCGCCGTTGACCAGGTGATAGATGCCGTAATGATCGGTGGCGATCAACGCGGCGATGGCGGCGGCCAGGTCAGGCGCGTAGGTGGGGTTGCCAAACTCGTCGCTGACGACGCGCAGTTGGCCATGCTTGTCGGCATTTTCGATGATCTTGGCCGGGAAATTGTTGCCACCGGGCGCAAACAACCAGGCAATGCGTACGATGTAGAAACGCTGCAGGAGGGCTCTGACCACTGCCTCGCCCGCAGCTTTGGAGCGCGCATAGACGCTGAGCGGGTTGGTGTTCTCCCATTCGTAGTACGGGGTGTGGGTGCGTGTGCCGTCGAAAACCTCGTTAGTGCTGATGTAGAGCAGGGGAGCGCCGGTGCGCTGGCCTGCCAGCGCCAGATTGTGTGTGCCCCCCATGTTGATGCGAAAGACCAGGTCGGAGTTGGCTTCCGCGCCGTCCACATTGGTGTACGCGGCCGTGTGGATGATGATGTCCGGCGCATGCGTCTCGATGAACGGCGCCACAGCCGGATCGGTGATGTCGCAGTCCGGCAGGTCAATTCCAAGCCGTACATGATCGGTGAGGGTTGCCTGTAGGGTACGGCCCAATTGGCCCAGGCAGCCGGTAATCAACACACGGCGGGGACGGGAGACGGGGTTTTCAGGAACGAGCAGCGAAGTAAGTTTCATGATGTTCTTTTCATCCATTGTCAGCCGTCGCCGAATACAGCGGAATCGGAAACTACCAGGGGCACAAAACGCACGGGCGTCAAGTAGGTGCGCTTGACGCCCTGGCTGTTTTTTTCGAGCAGCCACAGGATCTGGTCTTCGGCGGCGCTGCCGACAGGGATCACCAGCCGCCCGCCGACCGCCAATTGCGCTTCCAGCGCCGGCGGTATTTGCCCCGGCGCGGCCGTCACGATGATGGCGTCATAGGGAGCGCCGGGCGGCCAGCCCAGGTAGCCGTCGCTGACGTGAATTTCCACGTTGTGGTAGCCCATCTGGCGCAGCCGGGACGCCGCGCTCGCGGCCAGTTCCGGCGCCATATCCACGCTGTCTACATGCGCGGCCAGGGCGGCCAGAATGGCGGTTTGATAACCGGACCCTGTGCCCACTTCCAGCACACGATCGCTGGCGCGCAGGCGCAGGGCCTGGGTCATCAGCGCCACAATGAACGGTTGGGAGATGGTTTGACCATGGCCGATGGGCAGAGGGCGATCATCATACGCCCAGGCGCTGTATGGCTCGGGCACGAACTTTTCGCGCGGGATGCGACCGATCACCTGGCGCACCGCTTCATCGGTGATTTCCGGCCAGGGCGGCGGCCAATCACGCCGATGGCGTCGCCCGCGGCCCGGCTTCGATTCGGTTGCGCTGCCCGGCCCCTCATCCATCCTGCCCCGCTCTCCGTCTCATGGTGGTTTAGCCGTAGTGGCGTCTTCAGCCACTATTTTCACGATTGTAGCACCAATGACGGGGCAAGGCAAAGACGCCGGGGTAAGGTTACGAGGCCGGGCGGTTCTGCACGTTCAGTCGCCTGACGATGACTTCGTCATAGTTGCTGTCATCTCTCACCACGCGCAGGCGCAGATCGTACGACCCATCGGCAAACGCGGCGGTGTTCCAGGCGCCGAGGGCGCCGTTATACACCGGTTGGCTGCCGGTCGTCATCAATTGCCAGTCCTGCGCGCCGGGGAAGGTGGTTTTGGCGATCCACAATTCGTAACGCAGGAACTGCGGATGATGGGCCGCGCCGCGGATGGCGACGACGCCGCTGAGCCGCGCCTGCGCCTGGGGCTGGCTGATGGCTGGGCTGACGCCGGACGGTTTGGGAGGATTGGCCGGCGGCGGGGTGGGCGTGACGGCCGGCGGCACGCGTGTGGCCGGGCCGGTCGGGGTGCTGGTGAGGCGCGGCGCGGCGTTTGCCACGTTCAGGCTGCTGACAATGGCCTCGTCGTAGTTCCCGTCCTGATGCACCACGCGCAGGCGCAGGTCATAGCGGCCGTTGGGCACAGACGCGCTGTCCCAACGCAGCAGCTCGCCCTCTGCGGGCGCCGGGCTGCCGCCCATGCTCAAGAAAACCCAGTCCTCGCGCCCCACCGGCGTGATGTACACCTCGTAGCGCAGGAACTGTGGATGCGCGGCCACACCCCGGATGGAAATCACCCCGCGCACTGTGCTCAGCGGCGCCGGGCTGCTGATGGTGGCGCCTGGCGCAGAGACAGACGCCGGCGCGGGCGTTGCCGTGGCCTGCGGCAGCGGCGGTGCGGTGGGCGTTACCGTCGGCACGGCCGTGGCCTGACCATTGCGCACCAGCAGGTGATGCACAAAATGCTCGCTGTAGTTGCTGTCGCGGCGCACTACGCGCAGCCGCAGGTCATAGCGTCCATCGGCCAACAGCGCGGTGTTCCATGACCCCAATGCGGCTTCATGCACTTGCTCAGCCGTCGCGCTCAAGAACCACCAGGTATGATCGTCGCCGGCCGGGCGCACGAACAGCTCGTAGCGCAAGAAGGCCGGATCTGCGGCTGTGCCCTTGATGGTAATGATACCGCTGACCGCGGCGCCATCCACCGGCGCGCTGAGGCCTGAATGGGCCAGGCTGGGTGTGGGCAGCGGCCGCGCCGCGCTGGCCGGCCGCGGGGTGGCGGTGGGGGTGGCCGTTGCAGTGGCCGCAGCGCCCGACCGCGGGCCATTGCGCACTGCCAGGTTGTGTACGAAGTATTCGTTGTAATTGCTGTCTGCCCGCACCACGCGCATGCGCAGATCGTACTGGCCGTCCGGCCAGACCGTCGTATCCCAATACCACAGCTCTGTCTCGATCAACGTTTGTGACTGGCCGCCCACGTAGCTCCATTGTTCGCTGCCGCTCGGCGCCGCATAGATTTCGAAGCGGTTGAAATGGGCATCGGTGGCCGAGCCGCGCAGGCTAACCAGGCCCTTGACCGCCGCGCCGTCCACCGGCGCCATGAAACCGGAGAGAAGGCGGGTGGTTGGCTGGTCATCAGCAGAAGCAGCGGGCTGCGCCGCGGCGCCGCGGTTCTCCACCGCCAGGTTGCGCAGAAAATACTCGTGGTAATTGCCGTCCTGGCGCACCACGCGCAAGCGCAGGTCATAGCGGCCGTTCGGCAGCGAGGAGGTGTCCCAATCGGCCAGGATGCCATCACTGACCTGGGCTTCGCCGCTGCGCAGCCAGGTCCAGAGGGTGGCGCCGGCGGGCGCCAGGTGGAGATCGTAACGCAGGAAGTTGGCGGCGGCGGCCGCGCCGCGCACAGGCACAACGCCGCCCACGGCCGCGCCGCTGGCCGGCGTCATGAAGCCGGAAATGTCCGGCGTCGGCGCCGGCAGCACGGGCGTCGCGGTCGCCAGGTCAGCCGCGGCCGGCGCGGCGGCCGGCGCGGCCGCGTGATTCGTCACCTGCACCCCGCGCGCCAGGTAATCGTCATAGTTGCTGTCCTGCTTGACCACGCGCAGGCGCAGGTCATAGGTGGCATCGGTCACCGTGGTGGTGTCCCACACCCACAACACCCCGCCGCTGATCTCGTAGCTGTTCTGGCTCAGGAACTGCCACTGCTCGCTGCCGCCAGGCGCAAGATACAGTTCATAGCGGGCAAAGTCCGCATGCGCGGCCGTGCCTTTGATGGCAACCTGTCCATGCAGCCGGGGGCCGGCGGCCGGCGG
>JAYRVL010000548.1:0-3666 GCA_041918575.1 Anaerolineae bacterium
GCCGCTGGACGACGCCTCGGTGGACAAGGTGGCGACGAACCTGCCCTTCGGCAAGCAACTGCGGGCGGCCGAGCAGCCGGCCAAGTTGTACCCGCCGGTGCTGGCCGAACTCCAGCGCGTCGTGCGCCCCGGCGGCCGGATCGTCCTGTTGACCAGCGAGTACGACCTGCTGAAGGAGACCGTCCGCCAACTGCCGCGGCTGACGATTGTGACGGGGTATTCGGTGGCGGTGTTGGGGGTTTGGGGGAGGATTTATATTATTGACGTGACGTAGTAAGTGGGCAGGAGGACGATCCTCCTGCCCGCCGGGAGAGGGGCTTCGCGCCGAGTCTATTCGATCCACTCCAGACAATACACGTTGCCGCCCGCATCGCCGACGACAACGGCCAACGGGCGGCCAGGGGCGACGGCCACGCACATCACGGCCGCGCCTAGCGCTACGTGGGCCAGTTCGCGGCCCGCGTCCAGGTCCCACAGGCGCAGCGTCCGATCATCCCCGGCCGAGACGGCCCGTCGCCCGTCCGGCGTCACCGCCACAGCTCGCACCACGTCCACGTGCCCGGTCAGGGTGCGCTCCCTGCGACCCGTCTCCAGGTTCCAGACGAGTAGCGCCCGGTCCTATCCGCCGGAGACGGCCCGCCGCCCGTCCGGCGTCACCGCCACGGCCCCCACAAAGGCCATATGCCCGCTCAGGGTGCGCTCCTCCTGACCCGTCTCCAGATTCCAGACGCGCAGCGTTCCGTCACCCCATCCGGAGATGGCCTGTCGCCCGTCCGGTGTCACCGCTACAGTCCACACCCTGGTCTTGTACCCAGTCAGTGTGCGTTCCTCCCAACTTGTCTTTAGATTCCAGACGCGCAACCCGTCATCCCCGCCGGAGACGGCTCGCCGCCCGTCTAGCGTCACCGCTACAGCCGACACCCCGCCCGGTCCCAGCACCGCAGCCCGCTCCCTACCCGGGTGGCCAGTTAGTGTGTATTCCTCTTGACCGGTCTCCAGGTTCCAGACGCGCAGCGTGCCGTCAAGCCCTCCGGAGACGGCCCACCGCCCGTCCGGCGTCACCGCCATGGCCTGCACCATGCCTGCGGGCCAGGTCAGTGTACGCTCCTCCTGACCCGTGTCCAGGTTCCGGACGCGCAACCCGTCACCCCCGCCAGAGACGGCTCGCCGTCCGTCTGGCGTTACCGCCACGGCTCGCGCTGTGTCTGTGTGGCCGATTAGTGTGCGCTCCCCTTGACCAATTCCCAGGTTCCAGACACGCAGCGTCCCATCGCGCCCGCCGGAATAAACGGCCCGCTGCCCGTCCGGGGTCACCGCCACGGCCTTCACCCAGCCCACGCGGCCAGCCAGTGTGCGCTCCTCCTGACCCGTTTCCAGGTTCCAGACGCGCAACCCGTCGTCCCCGCCGGAGACAGCGCGCCGCCCGTCCGGGGTCACCGCTACAGTCCACACCCTGGTCTTGTGCCCGGTCAGCGGGCGCTCCTCCTGACCCGTTTCCAGGTTCCAGACGCTCAGCGCCCGGTCGAATCCGTCAGAATAAACGGCCCGCCGCCCGTCCGGTGTCACCACCACGGCTTGCGCCACGCCCAGGTGGCTGGTAAGCAAGCGCTCCTCCTGACCCGTGTCCAGGTCCCAGACGCGCAGCGTCCCGTCGTGCCCGCCAGAGATAGCCCGCCGCCCGTCTGGCGTCACTGCTACCACCGACACCCAGCGCGTGTGGCCGATCAGTGTGCGCTCCTCCTGACCCGTTTCCAAGTTCCAGACGCGCAGCGTCTGATCGTGCCCGCCCGAGACGGCTCGCCGCCCGTCCGGCGTCACCGCCACGGCCAGCACCATATTGGTATGGCCGATCAGAGTGAACTCCTCCTGGCCCGTCTCCAGGTTCCAGACGCGTAGCGTCTGATCCCGCCCGCCTGAGACAGCTCGCCGCCCGTCCGAGGTCACCACCACAGCCGACACCGTGGTCTTGTGCCCAGTCAGCGTGCGCTCCTCTCGACCCGTGTCCAGATTCCAGACGCGCAGCATTCCGTCGATCCCCCCGGAGACAGCTCGCTGCCCGTCCGGCGTCACCGCCACCGCTGACACATGGTGCCTAATCAGCGTCATCTCCAGCCCTGGCAGCTCGTTTGTGGCCGCCCAACGCGGCAACCATGCCGACCGCCGCGACCGCAAATGCGCCGCTAAGTCGCCAAACAGCGCCGGCGTTGCGCTATTGCACAACTGCAAGTGGAGTTGCTGCGCCAGGAAGCCCGGCGCGCCGGCCTGTTGCCAGCCGCGTAAATTGTGCGTCTCGCGCCGCAGGGTGCGGAGATAAGTGTGTAAATCGCGCCCCACGTCTGTGTCGCCGGAGCCTTCGAGCAACCCCTGCGCGGCCAACAGATCGTAGAGCAGCGCGTCTATCCCGCGTCCATCGCACTGGCGTTCCAGTGTCTCGATGTCGCCAAAGGCCGCCAACAGCCGGCGAATGCAGGCAATGCGAAAGGCGGACTTTTCCGCCAGCGGCGTCTGGCCGCGAGCGAACTCGCGCACCAGTGGGTGCAAAAGCACCTGATCGCCGGCCACCTCTTCAACCAAAGAGACATCGTTGAGTTCAACGACGGCATCGGCCAGTGTCACGGCGAAGAAATCGCTGCTCTGGTCGGTTATCCCCCCCAACAGCCCCAGTCGCGCCGTCGGGATGTATGTTGCTTCCGGCAATTGCCCCGCAACGCGCAGGAGCATCCGGGCTTCATCGCCTAGCGTCGCCCATTGAGCAGCCAACGCGGCCATTAGGCCAGTCTCGTGGCGTATGCGCAAGTCGACGTGCGGACCAGCGACGACATCCAACGCACCCCGCGCCCTCAGTTCTTGCCGGTAGTCGGCCAATGAACGTGTTCGTTTCTTGCCCAGATGCGCCGCGGCGATCTCCAGCGCCAGCGGCAGATAGCCGAACACGGCGCAGATGTCGCGCGCCGTTGTGTGTTCGGGATGGGCCGGATCGCGGGCGGCCTGGCGGTGCGCGTCGCGCAGCAGCAGTTCTAGCGCCGCGTCGGAGGGCAATGTTCTCAACTCCACCGGTTGGAACCGCCCCAACTCCCGCCGCCGCGTGGTAAACAGCACCCGGCCGGGCAAGCGCCCCGGCACACAGTCGCGCGTTAGCGGCTCGTCCAACGCCGCCGGCTCGGTCAGGTTGTCGAGGATGAGCAGATTCTTTGGGTGCTTGCGCAGCCAATCAAAAGCGTGGGCGATCAGTTTGTCCTGGGCCTGGGGTTGTACCAAGTCACCCCGCAGCCGCCGGACGGCCGCATCCAGCGTCATTAACTGGCCGCGCCGTTCCAAGTACTCGGTTAACTCCCGCGCCAGCGAGGAAAGTCCCAGTTGTGGCGAAAACTCTTGATAGTTGATGCCTAACTCGAAACAGAGATCGCGTATCTCTTCGATACTAAAGCGCGCGCGCAAGGTTTCCCAGAGGCGCACCTTGGGAGTCTGGTTGTCCGACTGCCCGAGAAAGCGTCCCCCGAGTCCGGCGAAGGCCGACCACAAACCTTCGGCCGCGTTCAACCAATAAATGCCATCAGGATAATGATTCTGGTAGCGATAGGCATAAGCCACCGCCAACTGCGTCTTGCCGATCCCGCCCTGGCCGGTCACGCCGGTCGGGTTGCCGAGCGCGGCGGGGTTGATGCC
>JAYRVL010000549.1:0-22871 GCA_041918575.1 Anaerolineae bacterium
ACCCTCCCCGAGGTTGTGCAAGCCGATGCTGAACGCGATCAGGGTCGCCAAGTAGACCCCGCGGCGAGCAGATGATACGCTGCCTGCCTGGCTGCGACGGCCCGAGCCGATCGCCAGCAGCACCAGCCAGGTCAGCAGGGCGGCGAAGAGCACCAGCGGAATCCCCTGGAACGCGCCGGGCAGCACGGCCGCCACCTCGAACGCCTCCAAGAGCGTGTCAATCAACAGGAACACCAACAGCCCCAGCGTCAACGCGAGCACGGCGCCGAGCCACTTGCGGCCCATCCGCTTCATCACCGGATACCAGAGCAGGCCCAGGCCCACCGGGATGATCCCCACGTAGACGCCAAGCAAGCCGTAGGCCGCGAACTCAGCCAGGCCAGGCTGTGGGGTGGGCGTGGCGATGGCGACTGTGCCCTCGAACGTGGCCCCGGTCGAGGTGACGATGCGGATCACGTTCGGCTCGGTCTCTACCCACGGATAGGGGATGGCCAACACCGCCCGCCCCAGGCGGGGAATCGTCGCTGACGGCGTGATCCGGAATTGCCAGTACGCATCGTCCACCATCACCTGCGCCACCGTCGCCGGATCAGGCCCGCCGTTGATGATCTGCGCCTCGAAGCCGGCCGACGTGACGGTCACGCGCTCGAAAGTCAGGTTCTCGATGGGGGGCAAATCCGCCTTGAAGAGCGCGAGAGGGTTGCCGAAAGCAAAAACCGCCAGCATCAACGCCAACGCGACCAACGGGATGAGACCGGACACCCAGAGTGGCAGGCCCTTGGCAGCGATTAGCTTCTTTTCTGATGTAGTCATAGCGCCACCTCCGTTCTCACGCCGTTGCCTCGAAAAAGCCCATCCAACCCAGCTCCGCCAGTTCGCTCTGGTGCGCATGGAACATGTACTGGCCGGGGTACTCCAGGGTGAACTCCAGCACATGGCGCTCACCCTGCCCCATGATCACGTTATCGGTGAACTCGTAGCGATCCAGGTCAGTCCCCGTGCGGTAGAGCCGGTACATGCTGGCATGCAGATGGAACGAGTTGATGGGGTCGAACTCGGTTAAGTTGACCAGGTAAATCCGAATCGGCTCCCCCACCTTGACCTGGATGGGGTGCCTGGCGTAGTGGAAGGCGACGGTGTTGACGGCGTAGACCTCGTTCTCGTTGTCGAAGTTGGTGTCGAAGCCATTCATCACCATTACCATCTCCTTGGCCGGTGGGCGACCACTGGGCGGGTCGATGATGAAAACGCCGTACAAACCCTTGTGGATGTGGCGTTTCAGCGGCATTACGTGGCAGTGATATAGGTGTAGCCCGAATGGCTTGGCCTCGAACTCGTAGACGAAGTCGCCGCCGATCGGGACCACCGGCGTCACGCCGTCCATGCTCGGCGGATGGATGCCGTGGAAATGGATGGTGTGCGGCATGGAGGAGGCATTGCGGAAGCGGAACCGCAATAGGTCGCCCTGCCGGCAGCGGAAGGTGGGACCTGGGACCTGGCCGTTGTAGGTCCAGGCGGGGAAGAACACGCCCGGCGCCACCTCGATCTCTTTGTCAGCCGCGAACACAGTCCATTCGCGGACGGTGTGGCCATCGGGCGCCACACTTTCCTGCCCCCAATCGAAGTCATACAGAAACTCGGTCGGATCGAAGTCCGACAGATTCACATCACCCACCAGACCGCTGTTTTCACCGTGGGCCATACCCGCACCGGCGCCGGTATGGTCAGTCACTGGTGTGTGCTCCTGCGCGGCGACGCCGGCCGCAAACAGAACGGCCACGCCACTCGTGGCCACGCTAGCGGCCAGAAACTCCCGTCTGCTTAGCCGCCCATTCGCCTTACTTTTCATCACGACCTCTCTTATATCCAATCCTTCTAGTCCGCTGGCGCTTCTTCCGTGACAACAAAGACTTGATCCGTGAAGCCCGGGTCCCAATGCGTGCTGGGTATGAATTCGGGGAACCTGGCTCCCGGATCCCTCCGATTATTAGTCGCCATTATCGAAACAACAGACGTCCCCACATAATGATGGAGACGCCAATAAGCGCAAACGCCGCGCCAATTGAATCAAAGCGATCAGGCCGCCAGCCATCGAAGACCATGCCCCAGAGGATCGCGAGTATGATGAAAATACCCCCATACGCGGCATACACCCGACCGAAGGCCGGCTCTGCCTGAAACGTGGGAATTACTCCATACAAAAACAAGACTGCGCCTCCAACGACTCCCATCCAAACTGCTTTGCCCTCGCGCAGCCATTGCCAAACGAGGTATCCGCCCCCGATTTCGGCCAAGCCTGCCAGAGCGAACAGGATGAGCGTTTTCAGGATGGCAATGAAATTTACTGCCATTGGTTGGTCTCCTTCGATTTCTTTTTCCAGCGCGGAAGGAACATCGGCACTCTTGCCGCGTAGGCATGCCACTCCGCGCCGAATGTCTCTTCAAGCGAAACTTCTTCGCGCCGCGCCCGACGATGAAACGATGGCACAGTCATTGCCAGCAACGCCAGCGGCGTCCACGTGCGATACGTCAACAGGACTCCGAGTATCACCAGCCAGTAGCCAAGATACATCGGATGGCGGATGAAAACATACGGCCCGCGCTGGACGAGGCGATGTTTCTCCTGTAATGGTGCGGACGAACTTGTGCTGATCCCGTACACAGCGCCCAATGCCCAGCGCGCCCATAACGTGAGGAACAACCCGACGAGAAAGATCCCCAGCCCGATGGAGCGCAGAATCGTTGTTCCAGGTTCTGACAGGCGTAAAGGCAGGGGAATCCACAACACGGAACCGAGCCAGATAAACATGGCAATCGTCGTAAATCCGAGCATGACCTGTCCCCAGGCTGGCAAAGCAAACCAGCGGCTCGATATAGTCCGCGCCGATTTCTGTGAGCGAACACTGACAAGCCAACTACCTATCACAACGATCATGAGCACCGCTGAACCTGCACTCACCACCCAATCTGTGACGGTTTCCATATTACTTTCTCTCCTGATATCCCAGCAGACGTAACGCATTTGCCACGACGACCAGCGTACTGCCTTCGTGGAAGATGATGGCAATGCCGATGCTGACAATGCCTGTCAGGGACGTGATGATGAGAAGGGCGATCACGCCCAGCGAGATGAACAGGTTCTGCATGATGATGGCGCGCGTGGCGCGACCCAAGCCAACTGCAAAAGGTAACTTGGAGAGATCATCGCCCATTAGAGCAACATCTGCTGTTTCCAATGCAACATCCGTCCCCGCGCCGCCCATCGCGATGCCCACCGTCGCATTCGCCAGCGCGGGCGCGTCGTTCACTCCGTCGCCGATCATGGCGACCTGCCCGTATGCCTTTACAAGATCGCGGATGACAGTCAGTTTATCTTCGGGCATGAGATCGGCGCGAAAGTCGGTGAGCCCAACTTCAGCGGCAATGGCGGAGGCGGAACGCGCGTTGTCGCCCGTCAACATGATGGTATGCGCCACGCCCAATTGTTTCAGCGCTTGCATGGTCGGCGCGGCTTCCAGGCGCAGGGTATCGGCGAGAGCAATCAAGCCAACCAACATTTTATCCACTGCGACCCACATCAAAGTCTTGCCAGCCTGCTGAAATGACTGCGAGTGATCGAGCGCGTCGGGGGAGAGCGGCACACCCGCTTCATCCATCAATTTTTGATTGCCGATCCAAACCGTCTTGCCATTCGAGATGGCGCGCAAGCCGCGTCCCGTCAGCGACTCGACTTCATCCATAACGGAAACAGGCGGGAACAAAAGAGCAGTTCCCGGTTCTCCTGGAACCAACTCCGCAAGCCAGCGGCCGGGATGGTGTAGCCTATCGAACGCACGCGGTGCTCGATGGCCGCCTGGTTGACCTTCTGACCGTCGAACTCGACGTGCATGCTCTGGGCTGGGTAATTGACGCTCACCGTCAACACGCCGTCCAGTCGGCCGACCGAGTGCTCCAACACCGTCACGCAGTCCGAGCAGTCCATCCCCGCGATGGGCAGGTGGACGTGGTGAAAACGGTTGGTGATCTGCGCGCCGGCCCGCTGCGCCAAGCGTCGCACACCATCCAGGGTCAGCAGGTTGGGGTCGTAGTGCAAGCAGACTAACGCCTGGCCGTTTTCGCGTTCGATATGGGCCTGCTGGATGCCCTTGTGACCGGCCATCAGTTCGGTGAACCGGTCTACGCACCGGTCGCGTTCGTCCTCGATGTGAGGGAGCACAACGGAGATTTCGAGTTGCAGGGTGGATGCGGACATTGCGCTAAGCCTCGGCGTGAAGATGTTCAATGTGCGTCAGGGCATCGCCCAATAACTCTTCGACATGCTCGTCGCTCAAGGTGTAGTAGGCCAGCCGGCCTTCCTTGCGGAACTTGACCAACTCCAGGTTACGCAACAGCCGCAGTTGGTGGGAGACTGCGGAGATGCTGATGCCTACCAACGCCGCCAGGTCACAGACGCACAGCTCGGCCTGGGAGAGCGCAAACACGATCCTGGCGCGAGTCGGATCAGCGAGGATCTTGAAGATGTCCGTCACGCGCGTGATAGCAGCAGCGGTTGGCATCCGGCCGGCCACCGCCCGCACGCGGGCCTCGTCAACGTACAAGATTTCGCAGACGTCATCCTGGGTCTCGACAGCGAGTGGTGGGTTGGTTTTCGGAACGATCTCAGGCATTCAGACTCTCCTTTACCCGGCAGCCGACGGGACATCGCACGACGGCTACATATCATCCAATGAGTGGCGAGCGAACTTGGCGCTGGCGCAGTAACCGCCGCGATGGCATGCTGGACGTGCTGCGTGCATTCGGCGCAATCCATGCCGGCTACAGGTAGATCATGGGTCTCTATTCCAGGCATTCTCTTTATCTCCGGTGAGATCGCTCTCAATAAGTCAACAGTTGCATACTTGCTCAACCATGGAAATGATACCGCGATTGGGCATGTGTGTCAAATGCTGCGCCGGACAAGCTGCGGAGTCAGGAAACACCGCGCCAATCGAGGTGAACAAGGGCCAGCGCGTGCGCGTGCGGCTGGCGAACGTCGGTTAGGTCACGCACCCCATGCCCCTGCACGGCATCAACTTCAAGATCGCGGCCTACGACGGTATGCCGTTGCCGCCTGAGCAACAGGCCGTGCGCAACACGATTCCCGTCAACCCGGGCGAGTTGGCAGACATCGAGTTCGTGGCCGACAACGTAGGAACCTGGATGCTGCATTGTCACGTGCTGCACCCCGTCACCAAGGACGGCGCGGAGCCAGGCGGGCTGGTGGCGCTGGTCGAAGTCACCGAGTAAGCTAATCGGACCTCGGAGGTCTCGGAGACCTTCAAGGCCCTCTCATCACCGCGCCGAATGGCCTAACGCGCTCCGCGCCGAAAAGCCCTGGCATGCCGCCCCGGGATGCGCGACGATAGAGACCAGGTTGCGAAAGGGCGCGTAGCGAGATGCTGAGCGCTGCCGCTTTGATCCAGAAAGTGAGGGTAGATTTATGATGGGTGGATGGGGTTGGGGCATGGGCCCCTGGGGTGGCTTAGGCATGCTCCTGTTCTGGGGGCTGATCATCGGTTTGGTGGTTTGGCTGGTTGTGACGCTGACGCGTTCGAGCCAGAGCGGAGCGAGCCGCAGCGCGCAGCCCGACACGGCGCTGGAGACCCTGCGGCGCCGGCTGGCATCTGGCGAGATAAAGTCGCAGGAATTTGATGAGCTGCGACAGAAGCTTGGCGTTTGACACAAACGATGCGGCGACGATGAGTTGGATCGTCGCCGCATCGTTCGTGAAATGGGAGCGTATCCGATGAAGAGACCGATCCTTGCCCTTCTGTTGCTCGTCGTGGGCCTGATCTTGAGCGCCTGCGCGGCGGCTTCGACGACGCCGCAGTCCGCACCCCTGCCCACTTCGGCCGCCGGTGCGGTGATCACCCGGGTCACCGCGGAGCAGCTAGACGTCATGCTGGCGGGGCAGAGGGATTTCACCCTGGTCAACGTGCATGTGCCTTATGAGGGGGAGATCGCGAAGACGGATCTCCAGATCCCTTATGACCAGGTTGACGCTCATCTGACCCAACTGCCTGGGAAAGACGCCAAAATTGTGCTATACTGCCGCAGCGGCCGGATGAGCGACATCGCTGCGCGACGGTTGGTCGAGATGGGCTACACGCACGTCTACGACTTGGTCGGCGGCATGGTCGCCTGGGAAGCCGGCGGACGCTCCCTGGTTCAACGTTAATCCTGTCGCGTGACAGAGGACAGTGTGCCATGACGGGTTCTGTACCCTTGCGTGTCTTGCTCGCCGATGACCACGCCATCGTGCGCAAAGGCATCCGTGAGTTCCTGGAAGAGGACGGCGAGGTCACGGTGGTGGCGGAGGCGTCCGGCGGCGCCGAGGCCGTGCGCCTGGCTGGCGAATACCGGCCGGCCGTGGCCGTGCTCGACGTTCAGATGCCTGTAATGAACGGCATCGAGGCCACGCGCCAGATCAAGGCCGCCTACCCGGAGATTCGGGTGCTGATCCTCACCGCCTACGATGAGGATCCGTACGTTTTCGCCCTGCTGCGCGCCGGCGCCGACGGCTATGTGCTGAAGAACAGCGACCCTGACGATCTGGTGCGGGCGGTGAAGACGGTGGCGAGCGGCGGCAAGGTGTTGGCGCCAGATATCGCCGCTAAGGTGGTGGCGCAGATAACCTCCGGCAAACCGGCGGCGGCCGCCGAGCAGGTCGAGCCACTGTCCGAGCGCGAGCTGGAGGTGTTGCGCCTGGCCGCCCACGGCCTGACCAATAAAGCGATTGCAGCCGAATTGGGCGTCAGCGATCGCACCGTGCAGGGGCACTTAGCCAGCATGTACGGCAAGCTGGTGGTTGCCAGCCGCACCGAGGCGGTGACGAAGGCGCTGAAGCTGGGCTGGCTGGTGTTGGATGACGCCTGAGTCAACCGGACCGCCACGTGGGCGCCATCGGCTCCTGCGCGGCCTGCGCGCCCAACTGTTGCTCTGGACCATCCTGCCGCTGGCAGCGGTGTTGATCGTGCTGTCACTCGCCGGCGTCACGCGCCATCGGCAGGCGATGACGCGCCTGGTAGAAGATCGCGACCGGGGCGTGGCGACCGCCGAAGCGAACCGCTTGGGCCGCGAGATCGCGCAACAGGTCGCCGTGCTGGCCCGCTTGGCGGCGACATTACCCGCTGCCGAGCTCCCCGCAACCCTATCAGATCAACCATTTGATGCTATTGGTAGTTTCACCGGTGGCCTGGCCTGGCTGGACGACCAGGGCGCACTCGTGGCAACCTCGCCGCCCGCAACTGCTTGGGCGGCGAGCAACACGGCGCGCCTCCTGGCCGCACGCGCCGCGGCTGTCGGCCAGACGCAATACGAGACCGATCTGCCCGGTGACGATACCGCGCGCTTGTTGATCGCCGTGCCGGCGTCCGGCGGGAAAATCCTGGTCGGCGCGTTGCCGGTGGAGGCCCTGAGCCTGGCCGAAAGCAATCTGCTGCTAGAGGGCCAGATGCAGGGCGCCATGTTCGTCCTGGACCAGACCGGGCGGCGCGTTCACCACCATGACCCTGCCGGTCTGGCTGTGGATTCGGCGGTGCTGGGCAGCTTGCCGCCGGCCAGCGCCGGTTCGATCTATCTGCGCGATCGCCAAGGGCGGGAACTGCTCGTGTCGTATGCGCACGTGGAACCCCCGGGCTGGACCCTGGCGACCGTCGAAGATGTTCACACGATCACCGCGATGGGCATGAGCACGGTCGAGGTGCTGCCGTTGCTCCTGCTCTTCGTGGCGGTGGTTGCGCTGTTGGCTGTCTCTTTCGGCGTGCTTAGCGTTGTGCGGCCGTTGCAGGAGCTGGATCGCCGGGCCGCGCGGGTCGCCTGGGGCGATTTCGATGCCATCGAGCAGCCGGTGGGCGGCGTGCAGGAAATTGACGACCTGCGCATCACCCTGGCCCAGATGGCCGAGCGCATCCGGTCCTACCAGAGCGGCATGCGGAACTATCTGAGCGCCATCACTCAAGGCCAAGAGACGGAGCGCACCCGCCTGGCCCACGAGCTGCACGACGTTACCATCCAGGGGCTGATCGCCCTCAAGCAACGCGGCCAGATGGCCCTGAAAGCCCTCGGCCATGACCCGGCACGCGCTGGCGCGCGCCTTCAGGAGCTGAACGGCTTGATTGACGAGGAGATCGCCAGCCTGCGCCAGCTGATCGGCGATCTGCGCCCAATCTACCTTGAGGATCTCGGGTTCGTGCCGGCGCTGGAGATGCTGCCGCCCCAGATGCAGGAACGGCACAGGCTGCGTCTGCATCTGACGGTCCACGGCGAGGTGGCGCGGCTGGCGCCCGACGTCGAGCTGGCGGCCTATCGCATCGTGCAGCAGGCGCTCGCCAACGTGGCCGCCCACGCGCAGGCCCGCAACGTCTGGCTGGATGTGACCTTCACCCCCGAGCGCCTCATTCTGGTCATCCGCGACGACGGACGCGGCTTCACCCCGCCGGATCAGCCGGCCGACCTCGTCCACCAGGGCCATTTCGGGCTGATGGGGATGCGCGAGCGTGTTCTACTCTACGGTGGGCAGCTCACGATCACGTCCAGCCCCGGTCAGGGCGTCACCATTACCGCGCAGCTCCCGCTGCTCCGCTGAATGGCCTGCGGACCGCCCATCTGCCATTTCTCACCTGCACCTCCTCCCACAGCGCAACGGCGCCCTCGTTCCGTTTCCCACAATCGCGCCAAATGGCTGAGCACAAGACGCGCCGCCTGGCGCTGCACATCGCGCCAGCTTTGACCTATGATTAACATCATCAGCCTGAGAGTATCAGGGGTGAGGTGAAGACAGCAATGCGCAACCAAACCATTTCCAAGACGCTCGTCCCGCTGCTCGCCGTGTGTTGCCTGGTGCCGCTCGCGGCGCTCGCCGCGGTGCTCTACCTGCCCGCGCCGGTATGGCTCGTGGCGCCGGTCGGGCTGTTGGCGCTGGTGCTGCTGGCCCGGCGGCTGATGCGGCTGCTGGCGCTTACCCCGGACGACAGTTTGCGGTAATCTGAAGGTATCCGTTGGCAGAGACGCAGCGCTTCCCTGCCGAAGCTAGAATTTCTTTCGAGTGAGGAGAACCCACATGACCTTGCATCACATCCAACCGAGCCGGCGCACAGCCCGTTCGCTGGCGGTCTTCATCAGCCTGGCCCTCCTGGCCTTGATCCTGGCTGCCTGCTCGGGCGCACAACCGACCGCGGGGCCAGCTGCGACCGCCACACAACCCACGGCGGCGCCAACCCAGACGCCTGCAGCAACTCAGGCCAAGCCGGCGGCGCCGGCCCCGACGGGCAATCTGACTCAGAGCGCGGAGGCCGGCGCGGTGACCGTTGACATCACCCCGCTGAACCTGGGCGACGCCAAAGCCAGCACCCTCGACTTCAAGGTCGTCATGGATACACATTCAGTGGAGCTGGGTGGTGACCTGGCGAAGCTGGCCGTGTTGAAGATTGGCGACAACGAAGTGACGACGAAGTTGTGGCAGGCCCCGTCCGGCGGCGGACACCACGTGGAAGGCACGTTGAGCTTCCCCGGCACAACCGCGGCCGGCAAACCGATCCTGGAGGGCGCGAACAGCATCACCGTGGTGATTCGCAACCTGGCCGGCGTGCCGGAGCGCAAGTTCGCCTGGAACCTGGAGCAGGCCGGCGCGGCGACCGGCGGCAACATGGCGATGGCCACGACCGCTCCTGTCACCGGCACGATGCCGATGGGCCAGAGCGGCATGATGGGATCTGCCAACGCCGTCACCGGCACAATGCCCATGTCCGGTACGACGCCCATGTCGGGTGACATGATGGGCATGATGGCCGAGATGATGAAGATGATGCAAGGCATGATGGGGTCTGGCAGCGCAATCACCAGCACCACACCCATGTCAGGTACGATGCCTATGTCAGGCGACATGATGGGTATGATGGCAAGGATGCAGGACATGATGGCCATGATGAAGACCATGTCCCCCGACGCCCAGGGCCAAATGATGCCACAGATGATGGGCATGATGTCACAGATGATGCAGATGATGGGCGGCGCGGGAAGCATGGACAGCATGGGTGGGATGAGCGACCACGGCGCCGCGATCCCCTCGGCCGGCGTGCCGAAGGCCACGGCGAAAGTCGGCGGCCAACCGCTGACCTTCAAGGTCGAGAACGGCGTTAAGGTTTTCGAGTTGACCGCCAGCCCCGTGCGCTGGAACATCCTCGACAACGTGGAAGTGACCGCCTGGACGTACAACGGCGCCGTGCCTGGCCCCATGATCCGCGTCACCGAGGGTGACAAGGTGCGCATCGTCCTCAAGAACGAGCTGCCCGAAGCCACCAGCATCCATTGGCATGGCATTCCTGTCCCCAACGCCATGGACGGCGTCACGCCGATTCAGCCGGGTGCGCGCTTCACCTACGAGTTCACCGCGCCGCCGGCCGGCACGTTCATGTATCACTCACACATTGCCGCTGACAAGCAGGTGATGGTCGGCCTGTACGCACCGTTCATCGTAGACCCAAAGACCCCGCCGGCCAACAAGCCCGCAGTGGACGTGACCTGGATGCTCTCCGAGTGGCGGATCGGACCGGACGGCCAGACCTATCCGGCCATGCCGATGACCGGCGGCGAGCCGAACTACTTCACCATCAACGGCAAGAGCTTCCCGAAAACCGCGCCGATCGAGGTGGGGAAGGGCCAGCGCGTGCGCGTGCGGCTGGCGAACGTCGGCCAATTCACGCATCCCATGCATCTGCATGGCATGAACTTCAAGATCGTGGCCTACGACGGCGTGCCGCTACCGCCGGAGCAGCAGATCGTGCGCAACACGGTTCCGGTCAACCCTGGCGAGCTGGTGGACATCGAGTTCGTGGCCGATAACGTGGGAACCTGGATGTTCCACTGCCACGTGCTGCACCATGTCACCAACGATGGCGCGGAGCCAGGCGGGCTGGTGGCGTTAGTGAATGTCACCGACCCGGCGGCCGCGCAGAAAATCGGCGTCCAGGGCAGCGTCTGGGTGGCCAACGAGGACGGCGACAGCATCAGTGTCATCGACGCGGCCACGAACCAGGTCATCACCACGCTGACCGGCATCCCCGGGCCGCACAACCTCCAGACCGCGGCCGACGGCAAGAGCGTCTGGGCGATCAGTGGGCACTCGGCGCTGGCGGTGGCGATTGACCCGACGACTTACACGGTGCGCGGCGTGGTTCCGACCGGCCGCGACCCGGCTCACGTCATCCTGGCGCCCGACGGCAAGACGGTCTACGTGACCAATAGCGGCGATGACACTGTTACGGCCATTGACACGGCCGCCATGACAGTCACGGCGACGATTCCGGTCGGCAAGTTCCCCCACGGCCTGCGCCCCAGCCCCGACGGAAAGTGGGTGTATGTCGCCAACGTCAACGACAACACCCTGAGCGTGATTGATACCGCGACCAATCGCAAGGTCGCCGATATCGAGGTCGGCCAGAAGCCGGTGCAGGTCGGCTTCAGCCCGGACGGCAAGTTCGTCTACGTCTCGCTCAACGGCGAGAACGCCGTGGGCAAGGTGGACGTGGGCACGCGCAAGCTCATCGGCAAAGTCCAGGTCGGCGTCGGCCCGATCCAGGTCTACGTGACGCCGGACGGCAAGTATCTGCTGGCGGCGAACCAGGGCACGAAGGACAAGCCGAGCACCACGGTGTCCATTGTTGACACGGCCACTTTCGCCGTCCTGGACACCGTGCCGACCGGGCAGGGCGCGCATGGCGTCGTGATCGAGCCGTCGAGCCGCTATGCGTACATCACCAACCTGTATGGGAACGACATTGCGGTGCTGGACATCGCAGCCCGCAAGATCGTCGCCCGGACGCCGACCGGCGCAGCGCCGAACGGCATCAGTTTTCTGCCGCTTGCGCCAGCCCCGGCCCTGTCGGGCCAGATAGAACTGAAGCTCCCGGCAATGGAACAGAATATGGGGCATGGCGGGTAATCCGAGAGGGGCCGCGCATGAGCACGCTGGCAGCACACACGTGGGTGTATCGGCAACCACCCGCGCTGACCAGGTCGTTGGCGTCTACGTCGCGTACCTGGTCGGCGGCGGCTGGAGGGTGTTACTCAGACCGACCCCAGCGCAGGGCGCCTCGATCAAGGCATTGCCATTCCAACCGCAGGAGTTAGCCCATGAGCAAACAACGAACAGCTTTACCCAGGCAGGCGCCGCGCAGCCGCGCCTCAGCCCGGGCGCGCCGAACGCCGTGGGTCTGGCTTGGGGGCGGGCTGCTGGCGCTGATCCTGGTCGTTGGCGGTGTCTGGCTGGCGACGCGGCCAGCAGGTCAGGCGACGCTCGGCCAACACTTCCCCATCCAGGGCCAGCAGCACATCACGTCGGGCCAGGCGCACCCGGCCTACAACTCCGACCCGCCGACCTCCGGCTGGCACTACGACACGCCGCTGGCCGCCGGCTTTCACGAGCAACCCGTCGCCGACGAGCAGGTGGTCCATAACCTGGAACACGGCCACGTGGTGATCTCCTACGATTGCCGCAAACTGGCGGACTGTGCGGCTACGAAAGCACAAATCCGCCAGATTGGGGAGCGTTACCGCAACTGGAAAGTCACGGCCGTGCCGCGGCAGAACGCCGACGCCACCATTGCCCTGACCGCCTGGGGCCGGCTCGACAAATTGGATGCCTTCGACGAGGCGCGCATCACGGCTTTCATCAACACGTGGCGGGATCGCGGGCCGGAACGCACCGAGGAGTGACATGATGACAACCATCTACCGACCGACTCGAATCTCCCCCATGGCCGCAGGAGCGGAGCGGTTCATGCAGGGCCTGACCCGGCACTGGCTGTTGTTCGTCAACCTGGCCCTGGGTATCGCGACGACCCTGCCCTGGCTGGCGCCGGTCTTGATGCACCTGGGGTGGTACCAGCCAGCCTGGTGGATCTATTTCATCTACAGCCCATTCTGCCACCAACTGCCGCAGCGCTCCTGGTTCTTGTTCGGCCCGAGTTTCACACCTTCGCTGGCCGCGATCCAGGCGGAGAGCGGCGTCGGCTTCTTCGCCCTGCGCCATTTCCTCGGCACACCGGAGATGGGCTGGAAGCTCGCCTGGAGTGACCGCATGGTGAGTTTTTATGGCGGGTGGTTCCTGTTCGGCCTGCTCTATGCGCTGGTGCGCGGCCGGATCAAGGGGCTGCGTTGGCCGTTGGCCCTGGCGCTCCTGTTGCCGATGGCGGCGGACGGAATCACGCACATGATCAGCGACCTGTGGGGCGTGACGGCTGGCTTCCGGCAGAGCAACGCCTGGCTGGCCGTCCTGACCGGCAACCTGCTGCCGCCGACGTTCTACGCCGGGGACGCCTGGGGTTCCTTCAACTCCCTGACCCGGCTGGTCACCGGCCTGTTGGCCGCGTTCGGCCTGATCTTTTGGCTGCTGCCGATCGTGGACAGGTCGCTGCGCCGCGCTGGATCGTTCACGCTAGAAGACGACCAGCCTCAAGGAGTAATCGAATGACTGATGAAGAATTCGTCGCGACAGAATCGGACACCGTGATATCCAAATCCCCAGCCGGGTCAGTGTCTGCACCGCGTTGGACCCCTGTAGCGTGGTTGCTTCTGGGCATGCTGCTCGGCATCATCGCCATAGCCGCCTACGCACGGCTCATCGCGGCGCGGCCGGCCGCGCCCCTGGATGCGGCGGGGATACGCGCCGCAGCTCGCGAGGGTACGCTGGACGCCATTGCCACGCTGCAGGCCGACGGCTCGCCCGCCGAAAGCCGCGTGCCGAGCACACCAGCAGTGGTGAAGACCGTGTTTGCCGCGCGGCCGGCCAACCAGATCGGCAACCAAGATGCACCGGTGACGATCGTCGAGTTCAGCGACTTCCAGTGACCGTACTGTGGGCAGTTTTACCGGCTCGTGAAGCCGGCATTGTTCGAAGAGTACGTGGACACGGGCAAGGTGAAGTTCGTCTACAAACACATGGCGATCCTGGGCCAGGAATCTGTCTGGGCGGCCGAGGCTTCCGAGTGCGCGGCCGACCAGGGCCAGTTCTGGCCGTATCACGACCTGGTGTTCAGCCGGCAGGCCGGCGAGAACCAGGGCGCGTTCAACAAGGACAAGCTCCTGGCGCTGGCCGTGGAACTCAAGCTGGACATGGCACAGTTCGGGCCGTGCCTGACGAACGACCAGACACTGGATCGCGTGAAAGGCGACACGCAAGAGGGCCAGCAGGTCGGTGTGCGCGGCACGCCCACGTTCTTCGTCAACGGCCGCGCCGTCGTTGGCGCCCTGCCGCTCCAGGATTTCCAGCAGGTCATCGAGCAGGCGCTGAGCGGAAAGTAGCCTGTGACCGTGTGCGGCAGATAAATCGCACGCGGCTCGCATGATTCGATCACAGGAGGTTGGCCCATGCTTCGCCGTAGCGGTTTTACCGGATTGACCCTGCTGCTGATTTTGCTCGGCCTGACCGCTTTCACGGCGGGCTGTGCTTCTTCCACCCCGTCTGGTACACCTGCGCCCACGGGCCGGCCGACGTTTATCTTCTTCTATACAGATGCCTGACCGCAGTGACAGCGGATGTCGCCCATCGTGGATGGGCTTGTGCAGGACTACGGTGATCGCATCATCACCCAGCGCCTCAACGCGCAGCAAGAAGGTGAGAAGTTGTTTCGGCAGTACGGCTTACGCGGCCATCCCGCGTACGTGATCCTCGGCGGGAAAGGCCAGGTCGTTTGGCAGAAGATCGGCGAGGTTTCCCGCCAGGAGTTGGAGGACGCGCTCCGGCAGGTATTGCAGTGAAGGCGTCTCGGCGAAGCGGTGAGCAGGGCAGCATCAGGTGGGTCGGACGATGAGCGACGCAAAATACATCCCCGCGCTGCGGTTCGGCTGGCTGACGCCGGTCTATGATCCCGTGCTGCGCCGGATGCTGCCCGAGGCAGCGCTCAAGCAACGGCTCATCGCCCAGGCGCAGATCGCCGCCGGCCAGCGCGTGCTCGACCTGGGCGCGGGCACCGGCACGCTGACGGTCATGGTCAAGCAGAGTTGCCCCGGCGCGGAGGTGGTGGGTCTCGACGGCGACCCGCAAGTGCTGGCGCTGGCGCGGGAGAAAGCGACCGCCGCCGGCGTGGCGATCCGCTTCGACCAGGGACTGGCGACCGCGCTGCCGTATGACGACGCCGCGTTCGACCGCGTGCTGTCCAGCCTGATGCTGCACCACCTGACCACTGTGGACAAAGTGCGGGCGCTGTGCGAAGCGTGGCGGGTCTTGCGGCCCGACGGCGAGCTGCACATCCTGGATTTCGGCCCGCCCCAGAACGCCCTGGCCTGGCTGATTTCCCAGGTCTTCCGGCGGATGGAACGGACGGCCGACAACATCGCGGGCCGGCTGCCCGCGATGTTCCGTCAGGCCGGCTTCACCGCCATCGCGCAGACGGCGCAACAGATGACGATCCTCGGTACGCTGACCTTGTACCGCGGTCGGAAGTAAATCAACCTCACTCAGCGGAAAGGAGCATTTCGATGACAAAAGATCCCGTATGCGGCATGGACGTAGATCCCAAGCAGGCCGCCGGCAAGTCCGACTACCAGGGGCAGACGTATTACTTCTGCTCGGCCGGCTGCAAGAAGGCGTTCGACAAGGAGCCGGCTAAGTATACCGGCAAGGCAGAAGATCACAGCGCGCACAAGCACTAAGGCGCGACTGACGAGCGTAACAAGGCCGGAGATCAACCGACTCCCGGCCTTGTTGTCTCTGAGGCCGACTGCGGCTTCGGAGTTGATACACCACCCAGGCTTCGGGCCTGTAGATGCGAGAGAGATGTACCTCTATCACTGCCACAACCTGGAACACGAAGATCAGGGCATGATGCGCAACCTGCTCGTGCAGGCTTGAGGAAAGATGTCATGACAAGACGCACGTATTCCCCGAAGCGGAGTAAGTCCACATCAGAAGGCATGCCTCCAGTCGCGCTCCTCCTGCTGGCAATCGGCTTCTTCGTGGCCTGGTTTGCAAGCGAGGGATTTCTGGCCGATCGGCCACACCCGCTGCACTGGTTAGTCGCGGGCGGCGGTGCGTTCGTAGGTTGGCTGGTCGCGCAGGCGGTCTACCGGCTGCGCAGAGATGCCCGCTTGAGGAGAGCTTCCATGCGTCATCATCAAGCGGAATTGAAGCGCAAACCATGACCAGCTTTCTCTCCCTCGTTCGCAACCCGCGGCGCTGGGCGGCCGTGCTGGCGCTCGTCTTCGTCATCGGCGCCGGTTGGACGCTGCTCGCGCGCGTGCCCACGGCTATGACGGCCGCCGGTGCGTTGCGCGCCAGCCCGCGGGAGGGTTTCCTGGCTCCCGATTTCACGCTGGATGCGCTGGACGGTGGTCAGGTCACGCTTGCCAACCTGCGCGGCAAGGTCGTGCTCGTGAATCTGTGGGCGTCCTGGTGCCCGCCCTGCCGGGCCGAAATGCCGGCCATCGAGAAGGTCTACCAGGCGTACCAGTCTCGGGGCCTCGTGGTGCTGGGAGTCAACACGACCTACCAGGACAACGAGCTCCAGGCACGCGCTTTCGTCGAGCAGTACGGCCTCACCTTTCCCATCCTGCTCGACCGGACGGGGGAGGTCAGCCGGCGTTATCTGCTGCGGGCGCTGCCTTCCTCGTTCTTTGTCGATCGGCGGGGCGTGATCCGCTCGGTGGTGGTTGGCGGGCCAATGTCCGATACGTTGATCCAGTCCAACGTTGAAGCACTGCTGCGGGAGACACCCTGATGTTGCCATTCATCCGTCTTGGCCCCTTTCTGCTGCCAACTACCGCCCTGGCCCTGCTGGCTGGCTTCTGGCTCGGTTTAACCCTGGCGGAGCGCGAGGCAAACCGGCTTCAGCTTACAGCCGCCCAGGTGACCAACGGCGCGCTGGTGGCCGTGGTCGCGGGGCTAGTAGGCGCTCGGCTGGCCTACGTGGCGCGCTACCTGGACGTATACCTGGCCAGTCCGCTCAGCATTCTCTCGCGCAATCTCGGCGCGCTGGCCCCGACCGAAGGCATCGTGATCGGCGTGTTGGCCGCCGGACTTTACTGGCAACGCAAGAAATTGCCTTTGCGGCCTACGCTCGATGCGTTGACGCCGCTGCTGGCCACTCTGGCCGTGGGGTTGGGGTTCGCCCATCTGGCCAACGGCAGCGCCTATGGGGCGGCAACGAAACTCCCGTGGGCCATCTATCTCTGGGATGATTACCGGCACCCGGCGCAAGTGTACGAGGTTTTCGCCGCCACCCTGATCTTGGGGCTGATCTGGCGCGGTCGCACGGCGAGCCTTTTTCCGGGCTTCCTGTTTCTGTCCTGGCTCTCGCTCAGCGCCGCCGCGCGCCTGTTGCTGGAGACCTTCCGGGGGGATAGCGTGCTTGGGCTCGGCGGGCTGCGCACGGCGCAACTCGGCGCGTTGGCAGTCTTGTTGCTCAGCCTCTGGGTGATGGGCCGATGGGCGCGTACAGACGCCGGTCAACCGCAGGTGGAGCCGAGCCAGACGCAAAGCGGTGGCAATCCTGAGGCGTCTCGGTCCCACAACAGGCTATTTGGCGGATCGGGCGACCAGTAGAAATGCCCCCCCGCCGCATCGTCCGTTTGGCGCTACCGCATTGCTCCGGAATCAAGTAGGATGACAATCAAGCATTTCGCTTCGTCAGGCAGAAAGGAGATTTCCGATGGCGAAAGATCCCGTGTGCGGTGGGTCATCAAGGACAGGGAGGATATGGTAATGTCGAACCAGAACACGGACTATGCATTGCGTGCCAGGCTCGCTGAACCGTATGAAGCAGCGGTTGAAAAAGTCACAGCAGCTTTGAAAGAGGAAGGTTTTGGCGTTTTGACGGAAATCGATGTGCAGGCCACGCTCAAGAAAAAGCTGGATATTGACTTCCGCAGGTACGTCATCCTGGGCGCGTGCAATCCGCCGTTGGCCCACCGGGCCTTACAAGCGGATCTGGATGTCGGTCTGCTGTTGCCGTGCAATGTCATCGTTTTCGAGGAAGGCACGGGCAGCGCAGTCTCGATCATCGACCCCATCGTTATGTTGGCGGCAGTGGCAAGCCCTGAGCTCGAGCCGGTCGCCAGTGAGGCACGAGCCCGGCTGCTGCGGGTAATCGAGAGGGTAACGCAATGACAATGTTGAAGGACCCGGTGTGCGGCAAGCGCATCAAAACTCAACGAGCGCACGTGGCCGTTGAGCACGAAGGATTCACTTACCACCTGTGCTGCCCGTTGTGCCAGGCAGAGTTCGAGCGCAACCCGCGTAAATATGCGCGGCCGGAGTTGGGTGAGCGCATCCAGCCCCACCAGAAGGAAAAAGGCCAGCAACTGAGACGTCCCGTACCGGCCTGAAGCCCGTCCTGGCGAATCGCTCGGCGGTGCCCTGGTCACGAAGTGAGTCGTGCATACCGTCACCGGCCTCGTGACCGAAGGGCGCTCCCCTGGCCGGAAGAAGGCCAGTCCCGAGCAAGAGGACAACATGACACGGATTCCCCCCTCTGACGACGTGAGCCGCCGCCGATTCCTGTCTGGAATCATCGGCGTCGTGGCGGGCATGGTGGCGACGTTGGTCGGCGTACCTGCCATCGCATATATCGCGTCACCAGGTTTCAAGGAACAGAACCCGTCACAATGGCTGACCCTCGGCCCGGTGACAGGGCTGACTCCCGGCAAGCCGGCTGGTTTTCCCTTTGCGCGCAAGATCAAGGATGGCTGGACGGAGACCTCGCAGACCGGGGTGGCGTTTGCTGTGACCCATGACGGTCAAAACGTTAAGGTCTACTCCGATGTTTGCACCCACCTGGGATGCCGGGTGACCTGGCATGAAGATCGGCAGATGTACATATCTCCGTGTCATAATGGCCTGTTCAGCATCGATGGGGAGGTGCTGGGCGGCCCGCCTCCGCGGCCACTGGATCAGTTCCTGACCAAGATCGAGAACGGCCAGATCAAGATCCTGCTCGCCTGAGCGCTGCGTAGCTATATTGCCCGCTCAGGCCTTGGGGTTGTGCCCGGCTCGATCGGGCGATTGCGGTGAGGTGGAGGAGTTCGTCATGCATGACATACCGAAATGGGCCTACGGGCTGTGGCCCGTCGTTTTGTTCAACATCGGGCTGGTGCTGGTTTTTGTGCTCAGCTTCCTGACACCGCGCCGGCGGGTAGAGTGGCGTTCCATGGGCCTGTTCGCAGCCTGGATCGCCGCGCTGTTCACTGAGATGTATGGCTTTCCCTTGACCATCTACGCATTATCGGCGCTGCTCGGCCGGGCCTACCCGGCCGCCGATCCGTTCAGCCACAAGAACGGCCACTTGCTGGTGGCCCTTGCCGGCGGTTCGCCGGTGGTCTACTCGGTCGTGATGATCGTCACGCCGATTCTGTTCTGGATCAGCATTGCCATCATGTCTCACGGTTGGCGGCGGATTCACCAGGCAAGGGGCGAGCTTGTGACCGATGGCATCTACGCCCACGTGCGTCACCCGCAGTACCTGGGGTTGTTCCTGCTGATCGTTTCACTCTTGATCCAGTGGCCGACCATTTTGTCCGTGGTGATGGCTCCGGTGTTGTTCGTCGCCTACGTCCGGCTGGCCAGGCGCGAAGAGCGTGAACTCGAAGCCCTCTTCGGGGAGACCTACCGGGATTACAAGGCGCGCGTGTCGGCTTTTTTCCCGCGTTTCGGCGTCGTCGGGCGATCGGAGGGCGAGCCGCACGCGGCATAGAGGCGCGAAGTTGGAGGGAGTGTCCGAAAATAGAGCAACTCTGGGCATCTCGAAAACGAGGAGGCTGTCCCAATGCACAACAAGTGTACAGGGGTGTTCTCAACGCATTGCGGTGTCTGTGTCGCAGGTCTGGTCGAGCGCGTCTGCGCCGAAACGGGGCTCAGGTTGTCGGACGCGGAACGGTGTCAACTGATCGGCGGCTTGCTGGCGCGCCAGCATCTGATCATGAACGGTTCCCCGGGAAGCCGCCACTGCGAGCTCGCGCAAGCACTGGCGATGCTGCTGGCGGAGGGGAGAGAGGACCACGTCTGCTCTGTATCCGGCCACCCCTGGTGGGCGAGCGGCACCGGAGACGTGGCCTACTATGCCAACATGCAAATAGCCTTTTCCGAGTGGCGCCTGGTGTACTTCCTGGCGGAGGTGCTGGCTGACGGGCAGGAGACGCCAGGGAACCGGTCGGTGGACCGGACGGGAAGCTACGTCGTCTGCATCGAGCGGATGAGCCCGGCCGAGATCGAGCTCTACTTCGGCTTGCTTCCATACAGGCTGGCTGCTGCCCGGCAAGGGATGCCAGGGGACGTCCAGGTGCGGTTAATAGGTACCTACGACAGCGACACGGCGCCCACGCTGGATGCACGGACTCTACGTGTTGCCGCATTGGTGCACATGGACGCGGTAGGCGCCCGCTGAGCGGGATCGGAGCGCGACCCATAAGCGGCTGGCTATCGCGACGCCGGTGGATATTAAGCCATTTGGCGCGTGTGGAATTCCATTGATCGGCGCGTGTGGGGACGGGGGTGATCTGCTATCATGTCTCCTGGCGCAGAGACGCCGAAAGGAGCCAGCATGATGGTCAAAGATCCCGTTTGCGGCATGGAGATTGAACTGCAGGACGCGGCGGGCAGCCGCGAGCACATGGGGCAGACGTTCTACTTTTGCTCGCCCAAGTGCGTCGAGAAGTTCGACGCCGACCCGCACCGCTACGCGCAGGCAACGCTTGCTGCGACGGAGACGCCGCTGCCGGTTGGTTCGGCCACGACCGGCTTCAACCCGGCTTTGCCGCTGGTCCGCGTTGACCTGCCAGTGCTCGGTCTGAAGCGGGAGCAAGATGGGCAGGCCGTCGCGGCGGCCGTGGCCGGCGTGTCGGGGGTCCGCAGCGCGCACGCCAACATCGGCTCGAGCGTGGTCACGGTCGAGTACGACCCACAACGCGCCACCACCGCGGCCCTGGCCGCTGCGCTCCGGCCGGCCGGTTTCCGGGCCGGCGGCGCGCAGACCCGCATCGGCATCGCGGGCTTGCGCTGCGCCTCGTGCGTCGGCTTCATCGAGGAGGACCTGCGGGCGACGCCGGGCGTGCTGAGCGCATCCGTCAACGTCGGCACGCAGGAAGCCACGGTCGCGTACCTGCCCCAACAGACCACCCTGGCGCAACTGCACGGCGTCATTCAGGACTGGGGCTACCAGGCCCGGCCAGCCGCGAGCGCGGAACCGGTTGACAAGCAAGAAGCAGAGCACGACCGCGAGTACCGCAGCCTGTTCCGCAAATTCCTATTTGCCGCTATCATCTCGCTGCCCGTGCTGCTGACGGCCTATCCGCAGTTCATCCCGTTCGTGCGCGATTGGAACATGGAAACCTTGCGTCTGGCGTGGCTCGGCTCGGCGCTCTTGACCTTGCCGGTGCTCTTCTGGTCGGGCGGCCACTTCTTCACCGGCGCGTGGGCGGCACTCAAGCACCGCGCGGCCAATATGAACACCCTGATCGCGCTCGGCACCGGCGCGGCCTGGCTCTACTCGACCGTCGCCATCACCTTTCCGCGCCTCTTCCCTGAAGGCACCTCGGAGCCGTTCTACGACGTGGTGGCCGTGGTGATCGCCCTGGTAGTGTTGGGCCAGGCGCTCGAATTGCGCGCCAAGGGCCGCACCAGCGAGGCGATCAAGAAGCTGATGGGTTTGCAGGCGAAGACCGCCCGCGTGATTCGCGACGGCCAGGAACTTGACATCCCGGTCGAGGAGGTACTGGTCGGCGACGTGGTGCAGGTGCGCCCCGGCGAAAAGGTGCCGGTGGATGGCGTGATCCTGGAGGGCAGCTCGGCGGTGGACGAGTCCATGCTCACCGGCGAGTCGCTGCCGGTCAGCAAGCAGGCGGGCGACGAAGTGATCGGCGCGACGCTCAACAAGACCGGCGCGTTCAAGTTCCGTACGACTAAGGTCGGCAAGGACACCGCCCTGGCGCAGATCGTCAAGATGGTGCAGGACGCGCAGAACAGCAAGGCGCCCATCGCCCGCCTGGCCGACACGATCTCCGGCTACTTCGTGCCCGTCGTGATGATCCTCGCCGTCCTGACCTTCGTCGCCTGGTTCGATTTCGGCCCGCAGCCGCAGTTGGTGTATGCGCTGGTCACGAGCGTCACGGTGTTGATCATCGCCTGCCCCTGTGCGTTGGGCCTGGCCACGCCGATGAGCCTGATGGTCGGCATCGGCAAGGGCGCGGAGAATGGTATTTTGATCCGTTCGGGTGAAGCCTTGCAGACCGCCCAGGCGCTCAAGATCGTGGTGTTGGACAAGACCGGCACGATCACCAAGGGCAAGCCGGAGCTAACGGATGTCGCCGTGGCCGGCGCCTGGCTGGCCGACGATCTGCTGCGCCTGGTAGCGGCGGTGGAACGGTCGTCGGAGCACCCGCTGGCCGAGGCCATCGTCGAAGGCGCCAAGGCGCGCAACCTGGTCTTGGCCGAGTCGACGGCCTTCGAGGCCATCCCCGGTCATGGCGTGCTGGCGACGATCGAAGGCCGCAAGCTGGCGATCGGCAATCTCAAGCTGATGCAGCGCGAGGGGATCGGCCTGGGCAGCCTGGAGAGCCAGGCCGCTGAGTTGGCAGACCAGGGCAAGACGCCGATGTACGTCGCCGTGGATGGCCAGGCCGCGGGCCTCGTCGCCGTGGCCGATACCGTGAAGGCCGACTCCGCCGAAGCCATCGCGGCGTTGCACCGCATGGGCATCGAGGTCGTGATGATCACCGGCGACAATCGCCGCACGGCTGAGGCCATCGCCAAGCAAGTGGGCGTGGATCGCGTGCTGGCCGAGGTGCTCCCGGAGGACAAGGTGCATAACGTCCACCTGCTGCAAGCGAAGGGCAAGAAGGTCGCC
>JAYRVL010000550.1:0-2744 GCA_041918575.1 Anaerolineae bacterium
CAGGTTGTGGGGACGGCTCGGCATGCGCCAATGACTTGCCGACGATGGCGCGCCGCCCGCGCTGACCGCAACCCCCACGATTGCCGGCAGATCAGCGTCCGCCGCGCCCACGGCCCTGGCCAGGGACGCGGCCAGCGTCGCGGAGGGGTGAGAGTCACCCGCCTCGATCTTGCGCAGCGTCACCTCAGCGCAGCCGACCTGCTGCGCGAGGTCTTTCTGCGTCAGGCCCAGCGCCTTGCGCCGTTGCTTGAGCCACTGGTTGAAGATCTGAGTCGAGATCATCGAGTCACCTATTCGCATGGTTCGCACAGTCACCGATAGTCAGTCGCCGTGATTGTATCACATCTGTATCGGTTTAACTATCGGTCAGGGCTGTCATCCGGGACACGGCAGTGGCTTAATAGAGTCGTCCACTACCCCGGATTATTGAAAAGATACACGCACACGAAGGAGTCACCGTATGAAAAAGCTGTCCATTGTCTCGCTGTTGATCGTTGTGTTCAGCGTGACCGCGATGGCGGTCAGCGCCAAACCATCGGCGCCATTCTACGTGGTGACCATGGGCCGGCCATGCCTGCTGCCCGATGGCGCCGCACAACCGCAGCTAACAACGCAATCGAAGGTGCAGATCACCGATCCGGCCGTCAATATCATCCAGGTGGATTGCGTTGGCGTGTTGCCGCCCGGCGCAGTCCTCCCCCGGTTTCCGGTCAAGTTGAGCTACCAGGAAACTAAGATCCCCTGTGTCACTCAATACGCAGAGGACACCCTGTTCTCAGACGCGTATGTCGCCATCGTGCTGCCAAACGGCGCCGCTGAGATCAGTTGCGTATTTCATGTCCACTAGCTGGGCGATGAACTTTTTCCATCGAGGGTAGGAAATGCCGACACGGATCGAGGGGTCGCTTGCCCATGCAGGCGGCCCCTTCTTGTTTCAGCCTACCCGCGCCGTGAGCGTGGTGATCTTCAGCCATCACCCTATTTGGCCCCCTGTACCGATGGTTTTGCGCACCGCAAGGCGAGAATCCTGTTCATCCTGTCAATCCTGTCCAAGCTGGTGCATCGGGTTAGCAGTTACCATACTTGTATCGGTTTTGTATCGGTCAGGGGCTTGACGCGCGAGTGCCTTTGGGGTTTACTTAGCGCAGTCCCTGGGATTGTCCCTACCAACATCTGCCGTTCGTACGGCAGATGCCGCGTCTGCGTCCCACAAGGAGGTTTTAGTATGAAGCGTCTAATGATGTTTATGCTCGTGGCTGTGGCCGTTCTCGGGAGCGTCGGCCTCGCGAGCCATCTCCCAGTCAGTGCCGAGGCCAGCGTGCATGCGCTCTGGATCTTCTCCGATGAGGTCAGCACGCCGGCCGCGCGGGATACCCTTGTCCAGCGCAGCGCCGCGAGCGGGGTGACAGATCTCTATCTCAGCGTCTACCGCTCTGCCCTCAACAGCGCGGGACGCAGAATGTACCAGGACAGCGACATCGCGGACCTGATCGGTAAGGCTCACCTCCACGGCCTTGCCGTCTGGGCGGCGTATGGAAATACCGATTGGCCGGCGATCGGGTGCAGCCCATCGTCCTGGCCTTTGCAGCGCATGGCCGAAGTTGTTGCCTACGACACCGCCAATCCCACGGCTCAGTTCGACGGCGTGATCCTCGATGTGGAGCCGCCGGAGCCGCAGAGCGAGGCTGCCTACCAGAGCCTCCTGACGCTCTACCAATGCACCCGCGCCTTCCTGCCCGGCAACCTGCAGCTCGCGGTCGCCATCCGCTTCTTCTGGGACACGGCGGTGGCGTTCCCGGTGGGAGGGTCAGTCAAGCCGGTGTATCAGCACATCGCCGATCTCAACCTCGACCACATCGTGGTCATGGGCTACCGGGATTTCGCAGGGACAGCGGCCTGCGCGGAAGGCGACGGCCTCATCTGCCTCGACCAGGATGAGATCGCCTATGCGGACACGCTGCTCAAATCCAACCTCATTCTAGTGGGGCTTGAGACAGCGAACTGCGCGCCCAGCGAGTGCGGCCCGGAAAAAGTGACCTTCTACGAAGAGGGACAAGCCGCGCTGAACAGCGAAGCGCAACTGGTCGCCACGCACTTTGGCGGGCACATCAGCTTTGGCGGATTCGCCATTCATCGCTACAACGCGTCCTACCTGTCCGGACTGCCTGCGTGGCCGACGGAAAACCCGCCGCCCCCGCAGGGTGTGATCGTCAAGCTGCTAGACAGCCAGGGGCACGGCCTGGCCGGCGCGTCGGCGCAGTATTACGACGCTGGCTGGCAGACCATCCCCGGCAGCACCGATGCGAGTGGCACCCTGGTCACCGGTATCCCCACGACCAGGGGAAACCTCACCTTCCGCATGACTTACGCCCACGCATCCAAGGACATGGCCCAGAACGTGACCAGCAACCCGATCGTCACCTTCCAGACCGCGCACGTCACCGTGGAGCTGCGCGACAGCGCGGGCAACCTGATGCCGGACGGCGCGGGCACGGGGACAGTGCAGTACTACGCGGGCGGCTGGCGTGACTTCGGCGCGACCGCGGGCGGGCAGGCCAGCAAAGAGCTGCTGCCGCTCACCTACAGCTTCAGCATGAGCTACGCGTTTGCCCGCCAGGAGAAGGGCGGTCAAAACACAGCGGCCAGTCCCACCGTCACCTTCCAGACCGCGCACGTCACCGTGGAGCTGCGCGTCAGCGCGGGCAACCTGATGCCGGATGTCACGGGGACGGTGCAGTACTAAG
>JAYRVL010000551.1:0-3687 GCA_041918575.1 Anaerolineae bacterium
CCCAGCCCAGCCGCGTGCGCAGGTCGCCCGCGTTGAGCGCCTCGATCTCGCCGCGCCAGAGCTGACCAAAGCCGCTGACCGGCTCATAGGCGCCCGGCGGCGGTGTGGCGTCGAACGGCGCCGGGGTCAGGAAGGTGTAGGGGGCATTGATCATGACGAATTCCTGCCCCTGGCCGGTTTGGGGGTCGGCAGCGAAAAAGACGTAGAAGCGATCGGGGTTGGCCGTCCAGACCATGAAGCCAGCCTCGAACGTCTGCAGCGCGGCCGCGGAGATGACCGCGGCCGCGGCCGGGCAGCGCTGCGGGTGATGCGCGAAGAACCACGCGCGCAGGTTCTGGCACTGCAACTGGATGCCCACCGTTGACCAGGCCGTGACCTGACCCACCGCTGCCCGCAGGGTCAAACCGTTGTAGCCGATGGCACTTTCCGCGCTGATCAGCGTCAACTGGCCGCTGAGCGGCACATCACGACATTCGGAGGGGCCGAGCGCGCCGATGAAGCAGACAGATGCCTTTTCGCCCACCGCCTCCCAGGAAAGCACGAGCGGGTCGCCCAGGTTGAGCGTCGTAGTCGGTGCAACCGAAAACCGGATGACGCGGGGCGTAGACTGCCCGGCCGCGGTCGGAGTGGCGACGACGGTCGGCTTGACGGCCGTTGGCGTGGCCGAGGGCGCGGAGGTTGGCGTCAGCGAGGGCAGGGGCGTCGGCGTGGCCGAAGGCAGGAGCGTTGGCGTGGCCGCAGGCAGGGGTGTGGATGTTTCGGTGACTGCTGATGCGGCCGGGGTTGTGGGGGTGGGCGCCGGCGTGGACGCGGGCGGCAGATCGGCGGTCGTCGCCGTCGCGGCAGGCGGGGTCACAGATGCAGGAACGGGCGAGCCGGCGGCCGGCGTCTGCGTCACACAGCCGGCGAGCAGCCCCGCCAACGCGCATACCATGATGCCCATGATCGCCTTCAGGCGCGGCTGCATGCGGGCCTTGCGTCCATTTTGCGTTTCGATCATTCTGAGTTACCCTCGTGCTGTGCTGTGTAGTCCGGCGTGGCCGCGATCGCGCTCGCCTCCTGCGGCGGGGGCAGAGGCACGCTTCTGTTGCCCCAGTCAATCTGCTTGCGCTGAACGCCGGCGCCGGTGTGCGTCCGCATCTGGGTGATAAGGGCGAGGGCCGCGTCCTCATCGAAACCGCGCCAGCGCAGCAGGGCATAGGCCACCATGCCGGTGCGGTGAATCCCGGCCGCGCAGTGGATCAGGATCGAGCGGCCGTCATCGAGCATCTGCGAGAGTCTGGGCAGCGCCGCCAGGATCGAGGCCGCGGCTTCGGCCTGCGGCGGCTTTCCATTTTCCAGGGGCAGCCAAAGCCATTCGAGGCCGGCTTCTGCGACCCATTGCCCGATGAGGTCGGCATGTTCCCTGGCGGCCTGCAGGGTCAGCACGCAGTCGCAGCCAAACGACTTCATGGCGGCCACCGCGCGTGCGCCTGGCCGGTGCCACAGCGTCAGGCGGCCATTGCCAATGGCGACCCAATGGCAGGTGAAATTTACAGGGCGTTCCATGTGGTCCATGATCGCTCACCTTTCGATTGTCGGATTATACCCCACCCCGGCGATCCGCAAAATAGCCGTGCAGGAATTCCAAATGCATCTGGAATCGAGGCTTCAGCCGGCCTGAAACTGGCCCCGGGAACTCAGAAACCGACTAAAGCCTCTGCTCCAGTACGCCGTCAACGATCAGATTCGGGATTCCTGATAGCCGTGGCCGATTCGAATCGGCAGGAACCAAACCCACGCGTGGCACGTTCTGTTTGACAATGGAAACCCTTGCATGCACGGCCGGGGCCGGGAGATTTTGGATTGATGAGACAACCTTTGCGCTTTATCCTCGCACTGCTGCTTTTTCTATTCTTTGCCGCCCTCCTGGTGGGTGGGGCGGTCTACGCCGCCTGGCTGGCCGATCTGCCCGGGCCAGAAGCGGTCGCGCCGGCCATGCAGCAACCTTCCACGCTCATCCTGGATCGCCAGGGCCGTCTGCTCTACGAGGTCATGGACCCCAACGGCAGCAAGCAGACGCCGCTGCCGCTGACCGACATGCCCCTGGCCTGTCGCCAGGCTGCGGTTGCCACTGAAGACAAACATTTCTACCAACATCCAGGCGTGGACCTCAGCGCCATCGCCCGGGCGCTGTGGCAAAACACGCAGGCCGGCGAAACGGTCAGCGGCGCTTCGACCATCACGCAGCAGGCGGCGCGCAATCTCCTGCTGAGCGCAGATGAACGCTACGAGCGCTCTCTGCGCCGCAAAGTGCGCGAAGCCTGGCTGGCCTGGCGACTGGAACAAGTCTTCAGCAAGGACGAGCTGCTGGCGCTCTACCTCAATCAAGCCTATTTCGGTAATTTTGCCGTCGGGCTGGAAGCCGCGAGTCAGGCCTACTTCGGCGCAGCGGCCGCTGAACTCGACGCCGCGCAATGCGCGCTGCTGATCGGCATCCTGCAATCGCCCGCGCTCTATAACCCCTTGCAGCACGCGGACGCGGCCAGGCAGCGTCAGGCCACCGTGCTCGGCCTGATGGTGGAGCAGGGCTTTCTGACGCCCGCCCAGGCCGATCTGGCGCGGCAGGAGCCGCTGCAGTTCAACGCCAACACCTTTCCCATCCGCGCGCCCCACTTTGTGATGTTCGTCAGCAGCCTGCTCGAACAGCAGCTCGGCGTGGACGCGCTGCGCCAGGGCGGCCTGCGCGTCACCACCACTCTCGATCTCGATTGGCAGCAGCAGGGCGAGGAGATCGTCCAGCGCCGCCTGCGCCAGCTCGAAGAAGACCGCCAGGCGCCGCTCAGCCGCCGCGTGGACAACGCCAGCCTGGTCGCGCTCGATCCGCAGACGGGCGAGATTCTGGCGATGGTCGGCAGCCCCGATTACTTCGACGACCGCATCCAGGGCAACGTCAACGCCGCGCTCAGCCTGCGCCAACCCGGCTCGGCCATCAAACCGTTGACCTACGCAGCCGCGTTCGACCCGGCGGCCGCGCGCGCGGCCGGCCGGGCGCCGCTCAACCCGGCCACGCTGGTGGCCGATGTGCGCACCGTGTTCCCCACGCGTGAAGGCGAACCGTACGTGCCCCTGAACTACGATCTCGATTTTCATGGGCCGGTGCTGCTGCGCGACGCCCTGGGCAACTCGTTCAACATCCCGGCCGTCAAGGTCTTGCAGGTCATCGGCGTGCCGGCCCTGGTGGACCAGGCGCAGCGCATGGGCATCTCCTCGTTCGTGCAGGCCGACGACCTGGGCCTGGCCCTGACCCTGGGCGGCGGCGAGGTGCGCCTGCTGGAACTGACCGCGGCCTACGGCGCGTTTGCCAACGGCGGCCGCCGCGTCGCGCCGGTCGCCATTCTGCAGATCGGAACCAGCGCAGGCCAGACGCTGCCGGCGTTCGGCCCGGGCGGGGCCGGCCCGCAGGCGCTTAGCCCGCAGGTGGCCTACCTGATTACCGACATCCTGCGCGACAACGAGGCGCGGGTGCGCACCTTTGGCCGCAGCAGCCTGCTGCGCCTGGCCAATGACCGGCCCGCGGCCGTCAAAACGGGGACCACCACCGATTGGAAGGACAACTGGACCGTGGGGTACACGCCGAACCTGGTGGTGGGCGTCTGGGTCGGCAATGCGGACAACGCCTCGATGATCGGCGTCAGCGGCGTCACC
>JAYRVL010000552.1:0-2258 GCA_041918575.1 Anaerolineae bacterium
CAATCGCCAGCGCAAAGAGGGCGCTCACGATGGCAGGCAGGTTGTTGGCCTCGTTGTAGGTGGGGATGATTACGAACGTGGCTGGCGGCGTTACGGTAGCGCGTGGGTTGGTGCTCATCATGACGACAATTATACTAGCCTGCCACATTTGGCGCAAGACGCAAATTGGCCGAACAACAAGTCCAAACGCATTCATCGCATTTTTCACCGCAAAGGTCGCAGAGAACGCAGAGGCAGGCGCTCTTACGCAGACGTACATTCAATGGCGGGCATGGCGTCCCAGGTGCGACCTTCCAGCAGTCGTCCGTTGCGCTTCTTGCGAACTCCGTCCCACTATTGGAAGAAGAAAGGCACATGAGCGGCTCGGCAACGGTCGCGAATCTCCAGTACTTTCTTCTCGGAGTTACGCATAAGCGGCTCGTCGCCGACTTCGTCATCACGAAGTGCCTCCTGGTAGCCCAGGGTTTGGAGCTTGTTCTTGTACAAGTCCATCAACTGGCGATGTAGATGAGCATCTGGTCTGTATTTGTGATGTTCACTCGAACAACCGCTTCACCTGTCGCAAGAGATTCCGAAGGATGTTGATCCATCCGGGCTTTCCTCCCGGCGGCTTTGGTATCATGCGCACCATGCTTTCGCATTCCTGGATACACTTCAGCTCTGCCTGTGCATCTCCTCTGTAAAACGTCGGCTCATTCTCGCATCCCCATGCACCTCTACGTCCCCTGGAGGCATGAATGCTGCATTGATTCTTGCACATCTGCCGCCTATCGAATGTGCTGTTTCCCAGATCGTCCAAACCGGCTGGATCGTTCCGGTTGACCGGGTCATTCTCCACGTAAACGTACAGGTTGGTCTGGCCGCCGGCGAAGAGGATGGGGTCGCGCGTGGTCCAGCGGCCGGTCTCCGCGTCGTAGTCGCGGGCGCCGAAGCGCGCCAGCCCGGTCTGCGGGTCGTACAGGCCGCCGGCAAAGCCGAAGGGCTGAAAGCCAGGGTTGGTGTCGAGCGTCACCCGGCCGAGCGCGTCGTAGTCCAGGCGCTGCGCAACCACGCCGCTGGCCACGTTGACGACCAGCCGTGGGCTGCCCAGGTGGTCGGCGATGATGCGGTAGGTCTGACCCCCCTTCACCAGATAGTCCGGCGCGTTGGCCCGGCTGGCGTAGATGAAGCGGCTGACCACCTGGCCTGCGCCGTCCAGTTCCGCGACCGGCTGCAGTTGATCCTGGTAGAGCAGGCCCTGCACCAGCACGCCGTTGATCTTCTTGCCCACGCGACGCTGCCGGCCATCCACCAGGTAGGTTACCTGCGCGCCGTCCGGCAAGGTCACCGCGGTCAGGTTGCCCAACTCATCGTAGTCGTAGGTCGTGGTTTGGCCACCGGCGCTCCTACTCGCCAGCTCACCGCTGACCGTCATGGTGTAGACGCCGCCGCCAAACTGGAGCAGACGGTCTTGCAGATCATAGGCGCCGGTGATGACCCCGCCCGGGCCGCTGACGCTGATACGGTTCGCGTGGCTGTCATAGGCGTAGGCCGCGGTCACAGCGCCATTCTGCCCGACCAGGGTCAGTTCGCCGGCCAGGCCGTAGGTGAAGCTGTAGATCGAAGTCACGCCGCCAAGCGTCTCGGCGCGTTCGCTGATGCGCCCCAGCTTGTCGTAGACGGTCTGCACGGCCAGCAGGGGCGTTCCGCTGTAGGCCGCGGTGTAGCTGACCGGCTCGCCAAAGCCGTTGTAGGTCCAGGCTTCGGTCACGCCGCCCAGCGCCGCGGCGCTGATTAGCCCGTGCTGCGGATGGCGGGTCAGGGTCAGGGCGCCGGCCTGGGTGAGCAAACCGTCGTTGTCGTACTGGTACGCGAGCGGGCTGCCGCCGTTGATGCTGATCTGGGCCAGGCGAAAGTCGTTGTCGTAGCTGCGGCTGACCGCGCCGGCGAGCGCGCCGCTCCAGGTTTCCGTGGTCAGCATGTCGCCGTCGTAGGCGTAGGTCAGGGTCAGGCCGCCGGGCGCGCTGAGGGTTGTCACCTGCCCGGTCGTGGGGTGATAGGCGTAGGATGATGCGCCGGCCGCCAGGCCCACGCTGCTCAGTCGGCCCGCGCTGTCGTAAGTCAGCAGCACTTGATGACCATCGGGCCGGCCGATGCGCGTCTGACTGGACAGTTGATTCGATACTGGCAAACCGGTGATCTGCCGTCGGATGTCACCTTGGACCCCAATGGCCTTCCGTTTGCCTTCGGCGACAACTACGACGAGCCGGTCAAAGAGA
>JAYRVL010000553.1:0-3756 GCA_041918575.1 Anaerolineae bacterium
ACCTTACCCCTACACCGTCGCCGACCACGACACCGACGCCCATGCTTACCCCTACACCGTCGCCGACCGCAACACCGACGCCCATGCTTACTCCTACACCGCTGCCAACTGCCACACTGACGCCTGTCGAGCTATGTGGCGATTTGACCAGTGATACGCTGCTCGATCAGCCGCTCTATCTCATCTGGTGTAACTTGGTAGTGGCGCCGGGCGTGACGCTGACGATCAACCCGGGCGTGACGGTGCGCTTCAGCAACGTGGCGCGCTATGAGATCGAGGTGTTGGGCGACCTGGTGGTGAACGGCACGGCGGCGCAGCCAGTGCGCTTCGAGTCGTCAAAGCCGCTGCCGCTGCCCGGCGACTGGGGACGTATTTTTTTGCGGCCGGGCAGTGTGGCGGTGTTGCAGAGCGCGCTGCTGACGGACGGTGGGGCATTTGGGGCGGGGTTGCAGGCGGAAGGGAGCAGTCTGACGGTGGTAGAGAGTGAAATCGGCCGAAGCGCAGGTTTCGGTATCTGGGCGATCGACACCGACCTCACCCTCATTAACTCTACCATCCACGACAGCGCCACGGACGGCGTACGCGCCGTCGCCCTGACCCGCCCTCTGGAGCTGGTCATGATCGGCAACACCATCAACGCCAGCGGCCAGAACGCCGCCTTCCTTAGCTCCTCAACACACACCAGTCAGCTTGACCTTGACGCCAACGACGGCAGCGGCGGCAATCCCGCCGCCATTGTGCTGCAAGGCAACTTCAGCGGCAGTATCAGCGGCGGCGCGCTGCCCCTGCGGGCGCTGCTGCTCAACGTGCCGGCCGGCCACAGTCTGGCGCTCGGCCCTGGCGCCGTCTTCAAGCAAGACTTGCTCTACAATGGCAGCCAGATCAGCGCCTACGGTCAACTGCTGGTCAGCGGCGCGGCCGGCAACCCCGTTGTCTTCACCTCGTTCAAGGATGACAGCGTGGCCGGCGACACCAACGGTGACGGCAGCAGCACCGCGCCGGCACCCGGCGACTGGCGTAGTCTGGCAGTGCACGGCAGCGGCGAACTGGTGATGCACGACGCTGTGGTGCGCTACGGCGGGTATGGCGACGTCGGCCAACTCTTGGTGTTATCAGGGGCCCTGGACATGCAGCGCGTCACGGTGGCCGACGGCCAACAGATGGGTCTGTTTGCCGAAGACCCCACGCTCTTTCATGTGCACGACAGCATCTTTGAGCGCAACCTCGCACACGGCTTGCGCCTCTATACACCCACGCGCTATGTCGAGCCGGTTATCGTCAACAACGTCTTCAGTCACAACGCCCAGCACGGCCTGGACCTGGTGATCAACGCCGGCGGCATCGGCATCGGCGCCATCGCCGGCAACACCGGCAACAGTAATGGCCGGGTGAATGGCGTTTACATGGAGGGCTTCATCGCGGATCAGATAAGCCGCCTGGGTTACAACCCCAACTTTCCGTATGTGGTGTGGACGGTGCAGGTAGAGCCGCTGGCGCATTTAACCCTGGAGCCAGGTGTTGAACTCAAGTTTGTCAACCGTAACTACCAGGTGGGCAGCGGCACCCTACTGATCACCGGCACGCTGGAGGCGATTGGCACAGCGTCACAGCCCGTCGTCTTCACGTCGTTTGGTGACGATAGCGTGGGTGGCGACACCAACGCCGATGGCCCATCAACGGGTGTGCCGGGCGACTGGATCGGCCTGGGAGTGCGGCGAGACAGCCCATATGCCGGGCAACTGCAACTGAACTATGCCCGCGTCAGCTACGGCGGCTCGCTCGGCGCCGCCATCTACAACGCTGGCGGCTACGTAATGCTCGATCACGCCGAGCTGCTGACGAGCGCGGGCAGCGGCTATACCGGCACAGGCAATTTTACGATTGGTTATTCGCTCCTGGCGGATCATGCTGCGTCCGGATTTTCCACGACCGGGCCAGGGTTAATTTACAGCAGCGCGATCATGAACAACGGGGCGTATGGCGTATGGAATGGATATGATGACGGTTCCGGACTCTATCGGCTGCCGGTTGAGGGGAACTACTGGGGCGCGGCGGATGGGCCATCTCCAGATGGCCTGCCCTGTTTTCATGAAGATGTGCCAATCGGCAGCGGCGACAAGGTGAACTGCGCGGTAGATTGGAATCCCTATTTGGCGGCGCCGCCAGCAGTGGGCGTTCCTTAACTCAAATAGGGGGGATTCTGTGAAGTAAAAATGTTGGGTATGGATTTCGATGAAAATCTGGTTTTTTTATTGGCTGCATTTGGGGCTTATCAGGTCAAGATGCACAAGTGTGCTCATTCCCTGGTCGTATCAATTTAAAGGCAGCAGATTGTTGTGTTGGGTAGTTGACTGTTCAAGTTTTGCGTCTGACGATTAGTCTGGCGCTCATAGTGAATGTATTTGGGCCGGCTTTCATCCAGCCGCCGTTGGCGACAACGCAGGACGGCCTGGCTATCACCCAACCGGCCGCGACCCAGTCCGACGAGCGCCCGGCAGTTTCAACTGATCCGGCGGCCGAGATTGATCCGGGCTGGCAGGCCACTGTACAAGAGCAGCTCCGCCAGAGCGAGTATCAGCTCTCCTGGCAGGAAAGCAGCCAAGTGTCTGGCCTGGGCGCCGCCTTCAGGTGCCCAAGCGGGCGCACAACCTGCGCACCTATTTCACGCCTGAGGGAATAACGGTGACGCCACGCGCCTGTGGCGAGGCAGCCTGCGCCGCGCCCCGTTGGCAGTGGGGATTGCAACTGACCGGTTACGGCTGGGATAACAGCCAGAAACCTCTGCCGGTTAGCGACCAGCCCCGGGCGGAAGGCAACTGCGCCGCCTATCACTATCCCACTGCAACAATTCTAAATGTAAAACTTGCTGCCGGGAAGGGCATGTTGAGATAGTCTCGTCTTCTCGTCATCGCCGGCTGCCCATGTGTATTAGGGTCCTGAGACTGAATTCTGCGAACACAAAGAGACGCCGCTACGGAACTGCAAGATTAGCGAAGCTGGGGTCGATGCCAAGGTTGAGCATCTCGGTGACGACTGTGGAGTCAGAATCACGCGGGCTATTTGCAGATAATGGCTGCTTGCTATATGATTGGTATAACTATGATGTTTATAACTATCGTTCTTAACAAAAAAGGTGTGGTTGCCAACGGCTGGATGTTTTCGGCGTTGGAGGCCGGCGATTGACTAACCGGATAGGGAATTATGTTCGTTGACCGACAAGAAGAACTGGCTTTTCTGAATGGGCTGCTCACCCGCAAACGGCCCGGCCCGGCTCAGTTGGTGCTCTTATACGGCCGGCGGCGGGTGGGGAAGACGCAACTGTTGAAACATTGGGCGCAACACAGCGGCCTGACTTTTACCTATTGGGCGGCGAATAAGGAGCCGGCGGCGCTGCAACGGCGCAGCCTGATGGCGACGCTCCTAGAGATGCCGGAAGAACAGGCGTCGCCCTTTGAGAGCTGGCCGGCGCTGTGGCGTTGGCTGGCGCCGCGCCTGGCGGAGCGGGCCGAGCGGCGCATCCTGATCCTGGACGAGTTGTCGTATGCCACGGCGGCGGATCCGGCGTTGCTTTCCGCTTTGCAGCACGCCTGGGACGAGCATTTGCAGACATCTCATCTCAGCCTGGTGCTGTGCGGGTCGCAGGTGACGACGATGGAGGCGATTTTGCAGCATCAATCGCCGCTTTTCGGCCGATTCACCGGCCAATGGCGCCTCTTACCACTGCCGTTCTCCAGTCTGCGCGAATTCTTTCCTGCC
>JAYRVL010000554.1:0-1765 GCA_041918575.1 Anaerolineae bacterium
TGGGCAAAGCGTTGACCAGCATGAGCCAGGAAGATGTGCTGCGCGAGATGAAGGACAGCGGCTTGCGCGGGCGCGGCGGCGCAGGTTTCCTGGCCGGTCTCAAGTGGGAGTTCTGCTACAAAGCGCCCGGTAATGTCAAGTACGTCATCTGCAATGCAGACGAGGGCGACCCCGGCGCGTTCATGGACCGTTCGATCCTGGAAGGCGACCCACACAGCGTGATCGAAGGCATGATCATCGGCGCGTACGCGATTGGCGCGACGCACGGTTACATCTACTGCCGCGCCGAATACCCGCTGGCGGTCAAGCGCCTCACGCAGGCGATTGCCCAGGCGCATGAGCTGGGCCTGCTGGGCGAGCGCATCCTGGAGGGCGATTTCTCCTTCGACATGACCGTGAAAGAGGGCGCGGGCGCGTTCGTCTGCGGCGAGGAGACCGCGCTGATGGCCTCCATCGAGGGACGCCGCGGGGAGCCGCGGCCGCGGCCGCCCTTCCCGGCCGTCTCTGGCCTGTGGGGCAAGCCCACCAACATCAATAATGTGGAAACGTGGGCCAATGTGCCGCAAATCATCTCCAACGGCGCCAAATGGTTCGCCAGCATCGGCACGGAGCGCAGTAAGGGGACCAAGGTCTTTGCCCTCACCGGCAAGGTGAACAACACCGGCCTGGTCGAGGTGCCGATGGGCATCACCCTGGGCGAGATCGTCTACGACGTGGGCGGCGGCATTCCCAACGGCAAGAAGTTCAAGGCGGTGCAGACCGGCGGCCCGCTGGGCGGCTGTCTGCCGGCCACGCACCTCAACACGCCGGTGGACTATGACAGCCTGACCGCGGCCGGCGCAACGATGGGGTCGGGCGGCATGATCGTGGTGGACGAAGACACCTGCATGGTGGAATTCTCCAAGTTCTTCCTGACCTTCTCCGCGGCCGAGAGCTGCGGCAAGTGCATCCCCTGCCGCATCGGCGGCACGCGCATGTTGGAGGTGCTGACCCGCATCACCGAAGGCAAAGGCACGATGGCCGACCTGGAGCTGATCAAGGAACTGGCGACCGGCATGCGCACCGGTTCGCTGTGCGGCCTGGGCCAACTGACGCCATCGCCGGTGCTGAGCACCATGCGCTACTTCCTGGATGAGTACATCGCGCACATTGAGGAGAAGCGCTGCCCGGCCGGCGCCTGCCAGGCGCTGGTGCGCGCCGGCTGCGTCAACGCCTGCCCCGCGCAGGTGGATACCCCGGCCTACCTGGCGCTGGTCGCGCAGGGACGTTACGCCGAAGGGCTGGAGATTCACCGTGAGTCCAACCCCTTCGCGCTGATCTGCGGCCGCGTCTGCCCGGCCTTCTGCGAACACAAATGCCGCCGCGGCCAGATTGACACCCCCATCGCCATCCGCATGGTCAAACGCTTCATGGCCGACCAGGAATACGAGCAGCCCTGGACCCCGCCCATCTACCGGCCGCCGCAGCGCAAGCGCGTTGCAGTGGTGGGCGCCGGGCCTGGCGGTCTGACGGCCGGCCTGCGCCTGGCCCAGCAGGGCTACCGCGTCAGCGTTTTCGAGGCGCTGCCGCAGCCGGGCGGCATGATGACCTATGGCATCCCCGCCTATCGCCTGCCGCGTGCGCCGCTCTTCTCCGAAGTCGAGAATATCAAGCGCGCCGGCGTGGAGATTTACACCAACATGGCCCTGGGCCGTGATTTCAGCCTGGACGATCTGCAGACGAACGGGGTCAAGGTTCATGCGGACACGAGCGCCAGCAACGGCAA
>JAYRVL010000555.1:0-3681 GCA_041918575.1 Anaerolineae bacterium
ATTGCAGCCAGACACCCTGACGTTAGCAGGGGTTTCAGTACCCTTCAAATCGGGTCGTTGATCGAAGCCCACATCTTGTTTCCAGTCCGAGAGTAGTAAAATGACCTCCTGGCTCTCCAAAATGCGTCCTGGCCCTTCCTGGGCGGCATCTTTGGCCCGCCAATGCCCCCTTATCTTGCCACATCCTGTTGGTTTGCGCAAATCGTCCGCTGCCTTGTTTCCAGGGGGTATTTGCGCAGCACACACCCCACCCCAACGGCCGCCCCAGGCCCTCAAATATCGTTACAGAAACGCCTGAACTCGCAGTCCACGCACTTGCCGCGCTCCTTCACCGCCGCCGGCATGCGTTCAGTCACAACAATTTCACGCATTTGCGCCAACGCCTCTCTCACACGGCGCTTCTGCCCCGCATCAATCTTCACCACCTCCGCCCGCCGCAGCGGTATGGGGTAGATATACCCCTGCTCCGCCCGCTTGTGCAAACACTCCTCCACCAACACCGCATACGCCGCCAACTGCAAACGAATGTTCGGCCCTGTCTCTGTCGCCAGCTTGTAGTCCACCGGCCAGGCCACATCCTCTTGTCCATCTGGCGCCACCAGCAACAGATCTATCATGCCGCTCAAGCCCAACGCCTCGCTGTACAGGCGCTTGTTGAACTCTCGCTCCGCAGTTTGCACACCGTAGGCCTGCAACGAACGTCGGTGTTCGCGCGTCTCCTCCTCCTCATGCGCCTCCTGGCCCGCTTCCATCTTGTCGGTTGTTGGCCGGATGCGCGGCAAACACACTTCGTAATACAGCACGCGGGCGCAGTACACATACTGCTTGATATCCGTCACGGTAAACATGACAACCTCCTCGCAGCCGCAAGGCCATCTGTTGACCAGGCGACCTCCGGCTCACGCGCCGGCCAAACCATACCGCCTGACCCGTTTCCCCTGTCATCAAATCTCCTCGTCATCACGGCCCGCCTCCTCTGCATGTTCCCCCGACTTCGGGGGGAAGGGGGGCCGACCACCACTGCCGGCCTTCTCTGCCACCAGAACCTCGATCCGCCGCGCCCAGTCTTCAGCGCAGATCGTAAAGAGCTGCACGCTCGCCGGTTTTCTGCCCACTCGCCGCCGAATCTTCATCATCAACGCCTCCTGATGATTGCGACTCAGATTGCCGCTGAACGCGCTGAACTGAATGCGATCCAACCCATAGTCCAGGCACGCCGCGGCCACCCTCGCGCGCACCTTGTCATCGCTGATGTCGTAGATCACTATCGTCATCATGCTCAGGCTCCCAAAACCTGCAACCCATGCCCCATGCCTAAAACCGGGCCACGTAGGGCTCGAATTCGGCGCGGTCGCCACGCAAAAAGGTGGCCAGTTCCCGCGCCTGCATCTGGATGATCTGGCGCAGGCCAAACTGTTTGTCATGGTACTCGGTGGGTCGCTCCAACCGATCCAACACCCGCTCAGCCAGCGCCTTGCGGCACGACTCCGTCAGCAGCCCCTTGTCATCGCGCTCGATCGTCGCACCCTTGTTCAGAAAATTCAGCAGCGCCCGATCCACCACAGGCTGCCGAAACGGCTCCACCAGATCGAAGACCAGGCTCGGTTTCCCCGGCCGATCCGCATGCACGAAACCCGCATACGGATCCAGCCCGGCCAACACGATCGCCCGCTCCACCTGCCCGTAGAGAATGCCGTAACCATAGTTCAACGCACTGTTGACCGGATCCAGCGCGCCGCGCCCCGTGCGTCCGGGCCATTCCAGATCCTTGGGCAGCAGCGCCGCAAAGCCACGCCAATAGTGCTGCGCCCCCTGCCCCTCCACCGCCAACAGCGACTCGCGCAGCGTCTCGATGTGGGCCGCTTCCGGCAGCACACGCAGCGCCTCATCCGCCTTCACCAGCACCTCCGTCATCGCGTCACGCAGGATCGCATACACCTCCGGCGCCGACTCCTGCCGATACTTGGCCGCATAACGCAACAGCCCGGCTTGATTTTGCAGCTTGGCCCGCGCCACCGCGCGCGCCAGCGTCAACGCGATTTTTTCGTCATACGCCTTGATCTGCGCACGCCGCGTCCGCACCGTGCCCGTCAGCCCGGCCGAGTAGACCGAAGCATACGCCCGTCCCCGGCTATCCACAAAGTGAATCGGAATACCCTCCTCACAACAGGCCGCCAGCACATCGCTCGACACACTCACGCCGTTGCTGGCCACCACAATCGTCTGCAGATGCAACAGCGGCGCCTCCGCCACCGTCTTATCCTTCACCGTCACTACCACGCGCCCCTGCTTCTTCCCCACGAACGCGCCATACTCCTCCACCACCAAATTCTCGATAATCGGCATCGCATTCTCCTCCAAAGAGAGATCAGGGATCAGAGACCGGAGACCGGGTGTGTGGAAGGCGGGAGTTCTGCCGTCTCCAGTCTCCGGTCTCCAATCTCCAGTCTCCAGTCTCCGGTCTCCAGTCTCCAATCTCCCTTCTCCCCTCTCCCTTCTCCCCTCTCCCCTCCGCATTCAGCATTCAGCATTCAGCACTTTGTACTTTGTACTTTGCACTCTGCACTTATGCCACCTCGTACCACCCATTGCCCTTCACCGTATTCTTCCCCACCTGCGTCATCTGCCCCCACAGCAGCCACGGCAGCAACTGCTCCCAATGCTCACTGGTGTACGTGGCCCGCCCCGTGAAGCCGCCGATGGGTGTGGCATAGTGCTTCTGGCGTGATGGACTGTGCAGGTCCACCCACTGCGTCTGATCGCTCACCAACTGCACCTCATCGGCCAGCGGCAGCAGGCGCTCCACATCCACCGGCAGCGTCTCCCCATCCGCGTACCAGTGCGTCAGTTGTCGCAACCGCCCCAGTGCGCGTTCGAACAGGGTGATGAAAACCGGTGAATGAGTCAACATCTCTCCATCCACCAGGCGGGTGGGTGTCAGAAAATTGACATTCACTCGATTACCCTGCCCACGCACCTGTGCGGCCAGCCGCGCCGCAGCCGCAGCCACATCATCCGGGGTCACCGCCAATTGCAACGATTCCACCAGCTTCGATCCCTCGGCCACCAGTAGTTGGCGCATCTCTGTGCAGGGATTGAACGCCCACACCCGGCGCAAACCTGCGCGCCCGCGCTGCCCATTCTGCACCGGGCGCCCAATGCCGGTTTCCCCCATCAGCGCGACCGCCACCACCAGGTAAGGAAACAGACTGGCGGCCTGCGCGCCGAACAACGTCAGCCCAAAACGCCAGCGTGTACCCGGCTGCAAATCGGTTGGCGTGCGCACGGGAGGCCGCAGCGCCAATGCCCGTGGCACATCCTTGCCGCGGGTGCTCTCCGGCTCCTCGCGCGCCAGTAACCAGCACGCCGGGCAATAGGTTTGATGATTCAGATCAAGGCTGGCACGCGTGCCGGGCGGCGCCGGGCAAAAATGCCGCGACAGCGTCGCATACAGCGCCGCGCGCAGCGCCGTCCCGCTGTGTTCATACAACCCCATCCGCGTCGTCGCTTCCATCTCGAATTCCAGGCAATGTAGCGTAAGCATCCTTTCCTCCTTTTTGCGTAACTGCTCAGCCAGGCAGTGAGAATGGTCTCGATAGTGCCCCCCTGCCCCCCAATCCTAGGGGAGCCAAATGCTTTTCCCCCCAGGTTGGGGGGCAGGGGGGCCGCCTGAGCAGTTAC
>JAYRVL010000556.1:0-3731 GCA_041918575.1 Anaerolineae bacterium
ACAGCGACGGCTCGCTGCCGCTCGACTTCGCTGAAGTGACCATCACCCGCCGCGCCTTCCGTTCCGGCGAAAACGAATATCTGCTCAACGGCAACCGCGTGCGCCTCAAGGACATCGCCGAACTGCTCGGCCGCTCCGGTCTCAGCCGGCGCACCTACACCGTCATCGGCCAGGGTCTGGTGGATCAAGTGCTCTCCCAGCGGCCCGATGAGCGCCGCGCTCTGTTCGAAGAGGCTTCGGGTATCACCGGCCAGCAGGCCAAGCGCGACGAAGCCCTGCGCCGCCTGGACGAAACGAAGGTCAACTTACAGCGGGTGCAAGACCTGCTGCAAGAAATGATCCCACGGCTGCGCCACCTCAAACAGGCTGCGGACAAGGCCAACCAGGCCAGACAGCTCCAGGCCGACCTGCACGCGCTGCTGCGCACCTGGTACGGCTTTCGCTGGCACGCGCTGCTGGGCGAAGTGAGCCAGGCCCTGCAAGCCGAACGCCGCGCAGCCGACCTGCAGCGTCGGTTCCAAACCGACCTGGCGCGCATCGAGACCGATCTGCTGGCGCTGCGCACACGCCACACGGACCTGCGCCAACAGTTGGGCGATTGGCGCCGTGCGGCCGGCGCGCTACACCGCCAGGCCGAGGCCGCGCAGCGCGAGTTGGCCGTGCATGAAGAACGCCAGCGCCAGCTCAGCGTGCGTCAGCGCGACGCACTGGCCGACCTGGCCGGGCTGCAAGCGCAGGAAACCGCGGCCGCCGAACGCCTGCAGACGCTGCAAGCAGCGCTGGCTGGCTGCCAGGCTGAGGCTGACGCTCACCGCGCCGGCCTACGCCGCGCGGAAGAAGCCCTGGCACAGCGCCAAACAGAGCGCCGGGCGCGCCAGGCCGCGCTGGAACAGGCGCAGGCCGAGGCCAACCGCCTGACCGCCGCTCAGCAGGCGGCGCGTACCCAAGTGACCCAAAGCGCAGAGCGCCAGGTCAGCCTGAAAAGAACCGAGGCCGAACACGCCGCGGCCATCGAGGTCGCCCGCCAGGCCTGCGCAGCCCTGGCCCAACGCCTGGGCGACCTGGAAACCGAACAGGCCGCGACGCAGGCCGAGATTCAGCGCCTGGCCCAGGCCGAGGTCGAACAGGCCAGCCTGGCAGAGCAGGCCGAGGGCGAACGTCGCCGCCTGGCCGCCGCACACAGCGATGTAGGCCGTGAGATGGCCGGCCTGCAGAGCCGTTTCGAGGTGCTGACGCGGCTGCGCAGCGAGGGCGCCGGGTTTGCTGCGGGGGTGCGCGCCGTGTTGACCGACCTCTCCAGCCCCCAACCGGCGCTGCCGCGGGGCATCCTGGGCGCCGTGTCGTCGCTCATCCGCGTGCCGGACCGCCTGGAAACCGCGCTCGAAGCCGCGCTGGGCGGTCAACTGCAGGACATCGTGGTGGAAACCTGGGAGGTGGCCGAGGCGGCCATCGCCTTCCTCAAACGCAGCGACGGCGGCCGGGCCACCTTCCTGCCCCTGGACACGATCCGGCCCGCGCCGCGCATCCCAACGCCGGCCATGCCGGGGGTGTTGGGCGTGGCCGCCGACCTGGTCGAGGCCGATGACCGCCTGGCGCCGGTGGTGGCCTACCTGCTCAACCGCATCGTAGTGACCGAAGACCTGGCCGCGGCCCGGCGTGTGCGGCAAAAACTGGGCAACGGGCCGCAGCCCACCCTGGTGACGCTGGAAGGAGACCTGGTGCGACCCGGCGGCAGCGTCAGCGGCGGCAGCCCAGGTCGGCAGCGCCAGGAAGGCTCGGTGCTGGCCCGTGAGCGCGAGTGGCGTACACTGCCCGCTGCGATCGAGGCGCTCAAGGCGCGCAGCCGTCGGGTCGAGTCACAGGTGAGCCAGGCAGAACAGCAGCGCCAGGCCGCGCTCGACAGTCAGCGCCAACTGCGCAGCGCGCAGGCGCAGCAGGAACAGCGGGCCGCGGCCGGCCGTGAGGCGCTCAACCAAGTGCAGCGCGACCTGGACCGCCAGCGCCAGGCCGAACGTTGGCATGGCGACCTGGCGCGCAAGGCGGCCGAGGAGAGCGGCGCGCTGACCTCTCAGATCAACAGCCTGCAAGCCGCCCTGACCCGGCGCGAGGCTCAGCAAACGGCCGGCCAGGGCGTCATCGCCGCGGCGCAGCAGGCGTTAGCCGCGCTCGCCGCTGATGACCTGGAGCAGGCGCTGGCGACGGCCCGTGCGGCTCTGGCGACAGCGCAGGCGCAGGTGGCCGGCCAGGAAGCGTTGGCCCGGCAGGCGCAGGTGGCCCGTGACCAGGCTGTGAACCAGGCCGCGGCGCGGCGCGCCCGCGCCGCCGAGTGGCAGGCCGAGTTGGATCGCCTGGCCGGGCAGGTGCGCGAGTTGGCAGCGCAGGAGGCGCAGTTGGCCGGCCAGATCAAGACCTACCAGGACCGCATCGAGCCGGCCGAGGCGGAGCTGGCGCAGGTGGAGGCCGGTCAAGCGCAGCAGGAGATCGTCGCCAACCGGGCGCGGCAGCAGGCGCGCAACGCAGAGACGCAGTTGAACCAGGCGCGGTTGGAGATGGAACGGCGGCAGGACGCGCTGGCCCGCATGCGCCGCGACATCGAGCACGATTTTGGGCTGGTGCAGTTGGAGCAGGGCGAGACCCAGACCGAACAGCCGCCGCTGCCGTTGGGCGCGTTGGTCGAGGCCCTGCCCGTGGTCGAAAATCCGTCGGAAGGGCTGGAGGCCGAGGTGCAGCGCCTGCGTCAGCAACTGACGCGCATGGGCAGCGTCAACCCAGACGCGCCGACCGAGTACGCGGAAGCGTCCGGCCGGCATACCTTCCTGGTGGAACAGGTAGGCGACCTGGAAAAAGGCGCGCACGGGCTGCGCGAGGTCATCGTCGAGTTGGAAAAGGTGATGGAGCGGGAGTTTCGCAAGACCTTCCGGGCCATTGGTGAGCGCTTCAAGGAATACTTCAGCATGCTCTTCGACGGCGGCAGTGCGCGGCTCAGCCTGACCGATGGCGACAGCCTGGCGACGACCGGCATCGAGATCATCGCCCGGCCGCCGGGCAAGCGGCCGCAGAGCCTGGCGCTGCTCTCCGGCGGCGAACGTGCGCTGACCGCGGCCGCGCTCATCTTCAGCGTGCTCAGCGTCAGCCCGCCGCCGTTCTGCATTCTCGATGAGGTGGATGCGGCCCTGGACGAGGCCAACGTGGGGCGTTTCCGCGATGCGCTCGGCCGCCTGGCCGGCGACACGCAGTTCATCGTCATCACGCACAACCGCGGCACGGTGGAGGCGGCGCAGACCATCTACGGCGTCTCCATGGGCACGGACAACGCCTCGCAGGTGTTGTCGCTGCGCCTTGAAGATGCGCCCGGCGATGCTGACGAGCGCAAGGTTGAAGCGGGCCATGCGGGGTAAGTTCTGGGCTGCGCCCGCGCTCATCGCCAGTGTGTTCTTCTGGTCCGCCAGTTTCACCTGGTCCAAGCTGGCCTTGCAGGAGGTGAACCCATGGGGCCTGGCCTTCTGGCGCTGGCTGATCGCGGCCCTGTTCTTCGCCGCCTACCTGCCGTTGAGCGGACAGGGGTCGCAGGTGCGTCTGGCGCTGCGGCGAGATGGCGGACGCCTGCTCCTGCTCAGCCTGCTCGGCGTTAGTTTGCTCTACGGTCTGCAGAACATCGGCCTGACCCGCACCAGCGCCATTCACAGCAGCCTCATCATGAACGCGATCGGCCTTTTCACCGCGCTGCTCGG
>JAYRVL010000557.1:0-17241 GCA_041918575.1 Anaerolineae bacterium
CGATTCTGGGTCTGGGTCGCGCCAATCGCAACAGCGGGCGCACGCGCATCGTCACCACCGCCGTCGAACACAAGGCTGTTTTGCTCCCCTGCCAACAGCTCCAAAAAGAAGGTTACGAGCTTGTTGTGCTGCCGGTTGACAACCAGGGCCGGGTCTCGATAGCTGACGCCGAAACGGCAATCAACGATCGCACGCTGTTCGTGTCTGTGCAAGCCGCCAACAACGAGGTAGGCGCCATTCAACCGATCGCCGGGATTGCAGAAATTGCTCGTGGACACGGCGCCATCGTTCATTGCGACGCGGCCCAGGCCGTAGGAAAGGTTCTGGTAAACCTGACCGTTGACGCCTGGCAGGTTGATCTACTCTCGATCAGCGCGCACAAGCTGTATGGCCCAAAAGGAATTGGCGCACTCTACGTGCGGGGCGGCCCTCGCGCTCATGCCCTTGAACCCCTGCAATATGGAGGCGGGCAGGAGCGCGGCCTGCGTTCCGGCACAACCAACGTACCAGGGATTGTCGGCTTTGGAGAGGCCTGTCGCATCTGTTCGGTCGAGCTTGAGCAGGAGAGCGTCCGCATCGCTGACCTGCGCGATCAGTTCGAGCAGGCTTTGCTCACCAGCATTCCCGGCCTGAGAATCAATGCCCGTGAAGCCTCGCGCCTGCCAAACACGAGCAGCCTGATCTTCCCCGGCCTGGATGCCGACGTGTTGTTGCTCAACCTGCCCGAAGTGATGATGGGAACCGGATCTGCTTGCTCGTCAGGAGCATTGGAGCCGTCGCACGTGTTGATGGCGATGGGGCTGGATCGCTCCGATGCAACCTGCACCGTGCGCGCCAGTCTCGGCCGTTTCACAACCCTGGAGCAGGTTGAGCGCGCATATGCTCTCATTCTTGACGCCATATCTGTACTCAAAGCCAGTGCCTGAGGGCGTGAACCTCGCCATCTTGCATCAAACGCAAGCACTCAAGGCTGGGGGCGTGATTCGGGTATATAAAGAAGAACATGGCGAGTGAACTGGACGATGAATTGAGGCCCGAGTACGATTTGCGTGCGCTTCTCAAGGGCGGCGTGCGGGGCAAGCATGTGGCGCGTTATCGCGCAGGCGCCAACCTGGTGCTGCTCGATCCTGATGTCGCCAGGGCTTTTCCAGACGAAGCCGCGGTGAATGAGGCGCTGCGCCTGGTGATCCGTTTAGGCGAGATTCAGCGCGGCCAAAAGCCGGCCTCGGTCGGGACGTGAACACAACAGGCCCGGAAAACCGGACCTCTCAAGATATTGTGGTCCGGTTCAGAGCGCTACTCTCCTCCAGCACGCTGCGCCATGGATGAACAACCCCGCCTCATCGCCGAAGAACGCACGCCGTACGCCGCGGCGCCAGCCCGGCCGCCGAACGCGCAGCCACCATCGAGCGGTTGCGCGCGAAGCGGCGTGACCCGGAATTCAGGAAGGCTGCTGGGATGAACGCAACGCCCGAACCTTTGCGCAAAGACCTCGTGGTTCTGGTTGCGGACAAGAACATGGAATTTGGCTCCTAACGGCCTCCACGCGGTTGCGCAAAGGCGAAGTCGTTGGTATAATGCCCGCCGTGTTGATCCTGGTTGGCGTGGCGCCCGCTCCTGGTTATGCCGGCCAACCCAACCTCCGCATCGCCTGCCGTAAGTGAGTTGCCTATGACCTTGATGGATTTGATCGCTGCTTTCGAGGCGCAGATCGGCCTGATGTTCCGAGATAAGACGCTGCTGCAGCGTGCGCTGACGCATCGTTCCTACCTCAACGAGTTCCCCGATTTCCCGCTCTCCGATAACGAACGGCTCGAATTCCTGGGCGATGCCGTCCTCGGTTTCGTCATCGCCGCCTTCCTCTACCATCGGTTCCCCGAACAGCCCGAGGGCTATCTGACCAACATGCGCGCCGCGCTGGTGCGTCGCGACACCCTGGCGCATTTCGCCCGGCAGTTGAATATCGGTCAGTTCATGCTCATGGGCCACGGCGAGGCTGAATCGGGCGGCCGCCAGCGCCCGGCCACCCTGTGCGCTGCCTTCGAGGCCCTCATTGGCGCAGTTTACCTGGATGACGGCCTGGCGCGGGTTGACGATCTCCTCCTGCCGCTCATCATCCCTTTCCTCAGCCAACTCCAGCAGCAGGCCGATTACAAAGATGCCAAGAGCCGCCTGCAAGAGCGCGTGCAGAGCACACGCCAGGTGACGCCCCACTATCAGACCGTCAGCACCGCTGGCCCCGATCACCTGAAGGAGTTTACCGTGCAGGTTTTCTTGTCCGATGAAATGTACGGCCAAGGCCGCGGCAACAGCAAGCGCCAGGCTGAGCAGTTGGCCGCCATTCAGGCGCTGGAAAAACTGGAACGCGAGGAGGTGGAGGCCTTACGCGGGGACCGCGCCCCCTGATCTCATCGCCATGAACACACGCCCACGCTCCACCCTGCTCATCACCGGTCTCTCTGGCTATGTCGGCCAGGGACTGGCTCGCCATCCGGCCCTCGCCAGCTTCGACCGCGTGGTGGGCGTTTACCTCAATCACCCCGTACACCTGCCCGGCCATGAGACCTTTCGCCTCGATGTGACCGACGCCCAGGCTGTACATGACCTGTGGGCCGCGGTTCAACCGACGGCAGTCATCCACACCGCAGCCAATTTTGCCCAACCGACCCAACTGGCGGCCAGCATCGTACACGGCACGCAGCACGTAGCCGCGGCCACCGCACGCCGCCAGGCGCGGCTGATTCACCTCTCCTCGGATGTCATTTTCGATGGCGAACATCCGCCCTATGCTGAAGACGCCGCGCCCGCGCCGATTGCGCCTTACGCGCAGGCCAAAGCACAAGCCGAGGCCATCGTGCGCGCCGCAGGGCTGGCCGACTGGGTCATGGTGCGCACATCGCTGGTCACCGGCCTGGAACCGGTGGACCCGCGCACGCAGTGGGTGTGGGACAGCGTGCGCCAGCGCCAGCCCATCACCCTCTTCACCGATGAATACCGCTGCCCGGTGTGGGTGGATGACCTGGCCGCCGCGCTGTTGGAACTGGTCGCGCTCGATTTCCGGGGCGTGCTCAACGTGGCCGGGCCGCAGCGCCTGAGCCGTTACGAGTTCGGCGTCAAACTCTGCGCCTTTGCCGGACTCGACCCCGCCGCCATCACCGCAGATGTGGTTGGCGCCAGCGGCCTGGCGCGCCCGCGCGATTGCACCCTGGACATCCGCCTGGCGCAGCGCGTCCTGCGCACGCGGCTGCGCAGCGTGGACGAGGGCCTGCTGACCGCTCAGAGCAGGCAGGGGGCATCTCCATCGCAGGGCCATGCCCATGATTGACTGGCAGGAGGCGGCCGGGCTGACCTTTGCGCCGGCTGCGGATCAACTCTGGCGGCAGACGCCCACGCCCTTCGTGGCGCGCTACCAGCCGCTGGGCGTGCCGCTGGAATTCGCCGCCAACGCGGCGGCGCTGGCCGACATGGCCGCAGACTCCTTCGGGCCGTGGGGCGCGCCGCCTGCGCACGCGCCGGCCCTGCGCCTCAACTTCTTCATCCACACCCCGTCGGCCGCGCCTGGCGCGGCCGGGCGGCCAACCCCGGTCTTTCGAGCGCAGGGCGACTATTTCATGCTCAGCGCCGGCAGCAGCCTGGGCCTGGCCGACCGCGGCCGTGGCTTTGGCATGGCCTTCATCACGCCGGATCTGCTGGCCGACCGCCTTTTCGTGCAGGAAGGTTTCCTGGAATGCCTCGGCCTGTTTTTGACAACCCGCTACCGCCGCGCCGTATTGCACGCGGCCGGGCTGATCCACCGCGGGCGCGCGGTGCTGCTCAGCGGGCCGAGCGGCGCGGGCAAGTCCACCCTGGCCTTTGCCTGCCTGCGCGCCGGTTTTCAACTGCTGGCCGAAGATGTCATCTACCTGGATGAGACGAGCCATCCCCTGCAAGCCTGGGGCGCGCCCTGGCGCCTGCACCTCTTGCCGGACGGCGAACGCTTCTTCCCGGAGCTGGCCGCCTGCCCGCTGGTGAGGCAGTTGAACGGCGAAACCAAGCGCCGCGTCGAAGTCAATCAGCAGTGGCCGGGCGCGGCCGTGCCAAAGGCGCCGGTGCTTGGCGTGATCGCGCTCAGCCGCGCGCCCGGCGCAGGCAGCGCATGGCTGGCCGTTGATCGGGCCGAACTGCGCCGCAGCCTGATCGGCTTTGGCGATCAAATGGGCGCCGACGCCCTGTCCGCCATGCACACCGCCGCCGACCGCCTGCTTGCCGGCCCCGTCGCACACCTGGCCGTGGGCAGCGACCTGGCGGCTGCCGTGGCGCTCATCCGCGCGTGGATGGACAACGACGATTTTTACGATCTCTAAACGACCCCTTCGTACACTGCAAGGCATGTCGCCTCCGAGGGCTGTCACGCTCGCAAGCGCGTTGGCGCCGCATCCGTCAGATCGAAGGACAAACCTACATGATTCACACCCATTTTGCGCTTCCTTTCCGCCTGGCCTGGGTCGCATGGGCGATCGGGTGCGGGCTGCTGCTCTGGCCGGGCGCGGCTTCTGCGGCCGCCGGCGACGCCAGCACCTGGCCTGGCGCGCCCGTCTCCAGTTCCTCCACCGTCTTCCTGCCGATCATCAGCCGCCAGCGCCTGCCGCCGACGGCCGATCTGATCGAGCAGGCGCGTGAGCGAGGGGAGATCAACGCAGAAACCGCCCTGATCTACCAGGTGTTTGCTGTCTTTGGCGACCCGCGCCTGCCGCCGCGGCTGCGCGGGGACGACCGCGACGTGCTGGACTCCAACGCAGTGGCCGAGGCGACGCAGCGCTTCGAAACCCTGACGCCGGCCACGCGCCAAACCGTGGTCCCTTTTCTGGTTCCACCGGTGTACGCGGGCAGTTGGTATGACCAGCGCGTGCATGGCGCGTCGGCCCTGGCAGCGACCGCGCAACCAACCGATCATATCAGCGATCGCTGCAACGAGGTTGCGCAGAACCTGCTCATTCCCCTGGAAACCGATCATTTCGTGGTGTGGTTTCCGCCCAACGATAACAGCTTCTGGCAGCGCGCCCTGGCGATCAGCGCCAACCTGGAGACGCGCATCTACCCGATCCTGACCGATCTGCTGCGTGTGCCGTTGAGCGACGCGGGCCTGGGCTGCAACCCCAGCGATGACCGTTTGGATGTCTACATGGTCTATGATCCCCTTCCTGGCTACGAAAGCACCCTGGCGATGGTCAGCACCTATCCTGGCAAGGGCTGCAAAGCGGCGCCCACCTACATGCAGGTGCTCAAACAAGGTTCGTCCGAAACCAACACCGTCGCGCACGAGTTCATGCATATGATTCAGTACGCCTACAACCCGGCCGCCGGCTGTTACGATTCATGGTGGATGGAATCAACGGCCAACTGGGCGATTGACTATTTCGAGACCATGGACGGTCAGCCCGACGCGCAGTCAGAACAACGGTATGCCAAGTCATACCTGGAATCGGCCTGGCGTTGGTTGGTTGACACCGCCGGTACCCGCGAGTACGGCGCCTATCTGTGGCCCTTCTACCTGAGCCATTACACCGGCAGCTATCACCCTGAGTTGATCGCGCAGATCCTGGCTGCCACCGAAAACGCGGCCAACGGCGATTTGTACCAGGTCATCAACGATCGCATCACAGGCGGGTGGGAGCAGCGCTGGCCCGAATTTGCCCTGCTCAATCTGAACCTGCCTCCCAACAACCGCTACGCGACGTGGGACGACTTCCAGAAACGCTGGATGGCAGACTGGCGCATGACCGATGCACGCGTGGCGCTGCTCAATGACCCTTACTGGGTCTACTATCCCGATGGCAGGTCCGCAGGCGATCCGCTCGCCCTGCCCGACCTGGGCATCTACTACGAGGAGATTGCCATCGCAGACGATGTGCGCATGTGGGCGTTTGCCAACACCTTCAACAACATGCCTCACATGCGCATGCAGGCGCTGCTCTACCGCGCTGGGCAGGGCTGGCAAGGGCCGGAGGACTGGTCGCAGCGCAAATGGAGCCTGTTCTGCCAGGACGACCCGGCGGAGCGCGTGGAGCGCGTGCTCTTGCTCATCAGCAACAGCAACTGGCAGCGGCGCACCGACAGCATTGCGCCCAACGGCGACTTGCGCCTGGTGAGCAGCGATCTACCCTGCGCCGGCTGGCGCGGAACCAGCAGTTGGCAAGTGGTGGGAAGCTCATGGAATACGGAGGGGGAGGTTGACTTCACGCTGCGGGGCGAGGCGACGCCAACCTTCACCTTGACGCGGCGCATCCTGAGCGGCGACCAGGTGGGGCTGGAATTTCAGACGACCGCCGGCAACGCCACCTGGCTGACCACGTTCACCGCGCTGAATTTTCAGACCGGGCAAACGACCAGTTGCACGCAAACGGGCGGCGGCGCGCTGAGCGCCAATCTTGGCGGTTTACTCATCACCGAAGATTTGAGCGGCGAGACGATGCAGCGGCAGTTCGTGGGGGGAGGGCTGATCCCGGCGCCGGAGCGTTGTGAAGTCTTCACGACCTGGACGCACATCCCCTGGCTGGAGACAGACATTCGCGATACCGCGCCGCGCCCCTGGCCGGCTTCGGCGCCGCACGGCCGCCTGCAGGGCAGCGACAGCGTCACAGAGGTGGGTGATGACATTACCAGCACAACGACATCGGTATGGAACCTGACGGGGTTCGCCGGCCCGTAGCGCCGGCCGACCTGACGGCGGAACGCCCATCAGGCGCGGCGGTAGCGCACCTGCACCAGGCCGTTGGTGTAGACCTGGCTGCCGGTCAACTGCAGGCGCTCCTCCACCTGCACGTCGTGGAACAGCGGGATGCCGTCGCCCAGGAGGAGGGGTACGAGGGTGATGATGTATTCGTCAATCAAATGTTGATTGGCAAACGCGGTTACCAACTGGCCGCCGCCCACCAGCCAGATGTCGCGCTCGGTCGTTTGCCGAATCTGTGCCACCAGGTCGCTCATCTCGCCGTCGAAGGCCCGGATGTTGGGATCGGGTGGATCGAGCAGCGGCCCCCGCGTCGCCACGTAAGTGGGCATGCCGGGGTAGGGCCATGATCCAAAATCCAGCACCTGCCGGTAGGTTCGGCCGCCCAGGATGACCGCGCCCACGCGCGCGTAGAAAGTCGCGTAACCGTAGTCCTCACCTGGGTTGTCGTAGGCGGTCAGCCAGGCAATGTCGCCATCGCGGCGCGCAATGAAGCCATCGAGACTGATGGCGATGTACAAAATGACGTTTCCCATCCGCGTTCTGGCCCTCACACCAGCGCAATTCAGTCCGCGGCAATCAATCAGACGCCGCACCGACAACATCATACCCCGTTTGCCCAAACCACACAAGTCAGAATCGGATGCCTCACACGAAGACACAAAGCCGCCAAGCGGCCAACCGATGCCTTTGTGTCTTAGCGTCTTTGTGTGAGAATTTGTAACTGCTCAGCCAGGCAGTGAGAATGGTCTCGATAGCGCCCGGAGCGCCCCCCTGCCCCCCAATCTTGGGGGAGCCGAATGTTTTTCCCCCCAGGATTGGGGGCAGGGGGGGCCGCTTGAGCAGTTACCTTATTTGGAACTCCTGCTTTGTGTGAGAATCTCTTGCTGTGCTAAAATACAGGTATGTGGACAGGAAACTGGCGTGCTGAGATTTGGGCGCATCTCGATCAGCCGTGGGATGTGATCGTTATTGGCGGCGGCATCACCGGCGCGGGCATTTTGCGCGAGGCCACGCGGCTGGGGCTGCGCGTACTCCTGTTGGAACAGCGCGACTTCGCCTGGGGTACCTCCAGCCGCTCCTCCAAACTCGTGCATGGCGGCCTGCGCTACCTCAAAGAAGGCAAGATCGGCCTGACCCGCGCCTCGGTGCTGGAACGTGAGCGCCTGCTCGATGAAGGCCCCGGCCTGATTGACCCCCTGGGCTTCCTGCTCGCCACCTACCGCGGGGATCACCCCGGCCGCTGGATGTACCAGGCCGGCCTCACCGTCTACGACCTGCTGGCGCTGCAGTGGAGTCACCGGCGCTACAGTGCCGCCGACTTCCAAAAGCTGGCGCCGAACATCTTGCAGGAGGGGCTGAAGGGCGGCTTTCGCTACGGCGATGCCCAAACCGATGATGCCCGCCTGGTGCTGCGCGTCATTCGCGAGGCCGTGGCGGCCGGCGGCGTCGCGCTCAACTACGTCAGAGTCGAATCACTCCTGCGCAAGGGACGCCAGGTCTGCGGCGCGCAGGCGCGTGACGAAGTCACCGGCGCGGTCGCCGTGGTCACCGCGGCCGTGGTCATCAACGCCACCGGCGCCTGGGCCGATGACCTGCGCGGCCAGGTGGGTGGCGCGCCGCGCATCCGCCCGCTGCGCGGCAGTCATTTGATCTTCTCCGCCGCGCGCCTGCCCCTGGGACAGGCCGTCAGTTTCTTGCACCCGCTCGATCGCCGCCCGGTCTTCATCTACCCGTGGGAGGGCGTCACCCTGGTGGGCACCACCGACGTGGATCATGACGAGCCGCTCAGCGCTCCTCTGACGGAGCCTTTCATCTCCAGCCACGAGGTAAGCTACCTGATGGCCGCGGTCACCGCGCAGTTCCCCTCACTGAACCTGACCCTGGCCGACGTCATCTCGACCTACGCCGGGGTGCGGCCGGTCATCGGCGCCGGTCAGGCTGACCCCTCGAAAGAGGCGCGTGACCATGCCGTGTGGGAAGAAGAGGGCCTGCTCACCGTCACCGGCGGCAAATTGACCACCTTTCGCCTGATTGCCCTGGATGCCCTGCGGGCCGTGCGCCATCGGCTGCCCGCCCTGCCCGTGCTGGACGAGCAGCAGCCGGTGCTCAACACGGTTGACATGACCCTGCCCGCCGCGCTGACTGAGCCTGTGCGTCGGCGCCTGCTGGGCCGTTACGGCGCGGACGCGGCGACTGTGGTGCAGGCGGCGCAGCCCGGCGAATTGGAGCCGCTGCCGGGCACGCGCACCCTGTGGGCCGAGCTGCGCTTTGCCGCGGCCAGCGAGGGCGTCATTCACCTGGACGATCTGCTGCTGCGCCGCGTGCGCGTGGGGCTGCTGCTGCCTGAGGGCGGCGCGCCCCTCTTGCCCCAGGTGCGCGCCATTTGCCAGCCCGCCCTGGGCTGGGACGATGAGCGCTGGCAGGCTGAAGAGCAGGCGTACCGGACGCTGTGGCAGCGCTGCTACAGCCTTCCCGCGCCGGAGACCATCCCCGATTGGCGGCCGCCGCTGCGGGCGGCTCACGCGCAACGGCTGCAAAAGATGGCCAACCGCCAGGCGCGGCAGCGCCTGCGCGCCATCTTGGCCGCCATCACCCTGTGCGTGCTGGCCGTGCGCTGGCTGTGGCGGCGTTCCGCCTGAGTAGTTACGAATAGGGACACAAGAAGATGACAACAATCAGTCAACCAATGAATGAAGATCTGATGCGCCAGGCTTTCAAGGCGCTGAATCGGCGCTTCATGGTACCGATGTGGCGGCTGGGCCTGGGATGGTGGCTCAACCTCTGGCCTGACGTGGGCGGCCGCATCATGGTGCTCGTCCACACCGGGCGCAAGAGCGGCCTGCGGCGCCTCACCCCGGTCAACTACGCGCAGGTGGATGGCGAAATCTACTGCACGGCCGGCTTTGGCGCCGGCGCCGATTGGTACAAGAACATTATGGCGAACCCGGCCGTGGAGGTTTGGCTGCCGGACGGCTGGTGGGCCGGCAAGGCCGCGGACATTACCGGCGCGCCCGACACCCTGCGCCTGCTGCGCAGTGTGATCATTGCCAGCGGGGTTGTGGGGCCGCTGTTCGGCGTGGACCCCAAGCGGCTGAGCGATGACGAGTTCGCGGCAGTCACCCGCGACTATCGCCTGCTGCACATCGAACGCACGGCCGCGCGCACCGGCCCGGGTGGCCCCGGCGACCTGGCCTGGGTCTGGCCGGTGATCACCCTGCTGCTCATTCCACTGCTGCTGCGCCGCAAACGCTGAGTTCAGACAGCGGGCCTCTCCAAGAAACCCGCTGTCCCAGTAAACCGTTCAGGCAGCGGGTTTCTCCAAGAAACCCGCTGCTTATTTGTCCACCAACACGAGCACCACATCGTTGACATTGGTGCCCGTCGGCCCGGTAATGACCAGGTCGCCCAGCGCGGCAAAGAAGGGGTAGGCGTCATTGTCGTTCAAGCGGGCCAGCGCATCGAGGCCCAATGCCTGGCCGCGGGCCACGGTGGTGTGATCCGTCCAGGCGCCGGCCGCGTCGGTGGGGCCGTCAATGCCATCGGTGCCAAAGCTGAGCATGCCTACCGGCCGCTCAGCGCCGGCCAGGGACAGGGCCGCGGCCAGCGCCAGTTCCTGACTGCGACCGCCCTTGCCGTTGCCGGTCACGGTGACGGTGGGTTCGCCGCCGGCGATCAGGCACGCGGGCGGGTGTTGGGGCCGGCCCTGCCGGATCACCTCGCCGGCAATGGCGGCCAGCACGCGGCCCACCTCACGCGCTTCGCCGGCCAACTGCGTGGTCAGGATCAACGGCGCGAAACCGCGCGCGGCCGCGGCCTGCGCAGCCGCCTCCACGGCCAGGCGGTTGGAGCCAACCACCAGGTTCTGAAGCGGCCGCGCCTGCGCCTGCTCCGATTTGAGCGTCTCTGGCCGCGCGCCGGCCAGCCCGGCCTGCAGATGCTGACGCACCGCGGGCGCAGCCTGCCCTGGCATGCGGGCCAGAACCGCGCAGGCGTCGGCAAAGGTGCTGGGATCGGGCGCGGTGGGGCCAGAGGCAATGACATCCAGGCGGTCGCCCGGCACATCCGATAAGATCAGGCTGCACAGCCTGGCCTGGCCGGCCGCCAGCGCCAACCCGCCGCCCTTGACCTGGTCGAGATGTTTGCGCACCGCGTTGATTTCGTGAATGGTGGCGCCGCCGACCAGCAGAAGCTGTGTGGTGGCCTGCAGATCGGCCAGGCTGAGGCCCGCGGCCGGCGCGGTCAACAGCGCGGAACCGCCGCCGCTGAGCAGACAAATGACCAGATCGCCGGCCGCGGCCTGCCGCAGCAGATCGAGCGCGGCCTGGCCCGCGGCCACGCTGCCCGCGGTGGGGAGCGGATGACCGGCGCCGATGATGCGCAGGCGGTTGGCTGCGGTTGTTTTGCGCCAGGCCTGCGCCTTTGTCGCCAGCGCCTCCGGCAGCACGATCAGCCCGCCCGCCAGCTTGCTCGACGCCCACGGCCCCAGGGCGGTCAGCAGCGCCGCGGCCATGCCCAGGCTGGCCTTGCCCACGCTCAGCAGGAACAGCCAGCCCGCGGCGCTGAGATCGTAGTGTTGATCGCCCACCGCCAGCAGCGGCCCATCGCGCCGCACGCAGCGGGCCACCGCGCGGCCGGGATCAGCCGCCCGCAGCGCCGCCTGTTGTAGTTCCGCGGCCAGGGCGCGGCCCGCTTCCCATCTCATGGCATCCTCATCCTGTTCGCCCCACTCACTGCGATCCTTCGACGACCTCGGTCGGCACTTTTTCCAGCCCCAGGCTCTGCGCCGCGCGCAGGCGGTACAGTCCGTCTACCAGGGCGTAGCCAAAGCGCGTGCGCCGCACCTGCAGCGGCGGGCGTATGCCCAGCCGCCTGATGCGCTCGATGGTGCGGTTCAGCTTCTCAGGGTTCAAGATCACCCCTTGCTGGATGGCGTTCAGGTGGATCAACCCAGGCGCCAGGAGCAGCACGTTGGCGACCGGCCGGCTTTCCGGCGCCGGGTGCGGGTCGAGACGCGGCATGGTCAACCAAAATTGAAAACCAGTTTCTTCCTCGAAGGTTTTCAGCAGGCGCCGGCGGCTTTCACCGGTCAATGTCTCTTGCAGATTCACGCGCACGACGCAGTGGCTCGGATGAATGCTTGGCCCTTTCACCGCCGTCGCCCCTTCACGCGTCAGCAATCGCTGCGCAATATCCAGAATGGCGGCCTGATTGGCCTGCGGGTTGATGACGATCTGCCAGCCGCAGCGCTGCTCCAGCTCGTTGATCTGTTCCCGGTAGCGCTCACCCACCACCGCGGAGATGAAGGAGAGCATGATGCCGGTGGCCGGCTTGTCGCGCAGTCCCACCCGATAGAGCGTGCTGTCGGCCAGCGCCGCGCGGATAATGGCGTATGCCGCGTTGATCTCCATCGGCGCGGCTGCTTTTTGCGCGGGTTGGCTGACCTCCGGCGCGGGCGCGCTGACGGGCGGCGCCATGAGCGTGATGTCCAGTGTATAGCCGGTGGTTTCGACGTAACGCGCGCACAGGTCAGCCAGGACATCAGAGGCTGCTTCTGCATCCGGCAGCACCGTCGCGGCGATGCGCCGCTCTTCGCGATGAATCGAAGGCCCCTTCTTCACCTTCCAACCGGTTGGCAGCATCTCGTTCACCAGGGTGCCCAGCGCGCCCTGGTTTGCTTCAGCCGTCACTTCCACCACCCAACCGGATTTGTCTTCGGTCTCGCGAATCACATCGGCAAAGGCCACGGTTGCCATATCGGGAAAATCGAACGTGAGCACCAGGACTCGTTCCGCCAGGCGATAGCCGATCTTGCGCAGGCGCGCCGCGGGCGGGAACTGCTGCCGGGCAAACATCATGACCTGGTTCGGCTCCATCGTCACATCCTGCGGCAGCCGCGGCAATTTGTTGATCAACTGCGCCACCACCTCTGTGGCCGGGTTGGGCTTTCCGTCCGCGTCCCCTGGCCCCAGCAGCCCCAACACATCTTCCGGCCAAACCGTGTGCAGCTCGTGGTCATCGTTCCAGCGCGCGTCATCGGCCGGCAGGGCAGCCACCTGCAAATGGTCCGCGGCGCAGGTCACACAGCGCACCATGGCGGCCTGTCCATCCGGCGCCTGGATCAGCAGCCACTGATCGGCCGCGTGTGCGTAGATCGCCATCTGCTCGCGTCGCCGCTCCTGCAGTTGAACTTGCGCGGCCGGGCGCACCCGGAAGACCTGCGCCTGCGCCGGATCGGCCACAAAATAGATATTGTCCTGGGCCAGGGCCATGTTCAGCGTCTGCAGGTGCTGCGGCGCCGGGTTTTCGCCCCACCAGACGGCCGCCAACTCGTCCTGCGTCACGTAGAAGGGCGAGCGCAGCATTTCCGCATCGGCGGCCTGGGTTATGGCTTCCCACAACCGCCGCAGGTGCAGCGGCCGCGCCGCGCCGATGCCGCGTGGCGCGGCCGCGGTCACAGTTGGTCTGAAATGCAGCTCGAAGGTTTGGCCGGCGCGCGGCTGATGCACCAGCCGGCCGCGGCTGCGCAGGGCATGGGCCAGGCTCAGCCGGGCGCCTTCGCTGCCATGCACCAGGAACACCTGCGCCGGATCGAGCGCTTCCACCAGGCTTACCATCTGTCCTTCATCGGCATGGGCCGAAAGCGCGTAAGTGCCCAGGCGGCAGCGAACGGGCACGCGCTCTTGTCCCAGTTGCAGCGTGCCGTGTCCGCGTGACGCGACTTCCTGCAGGCGGCGCCCCGGCGACTCTTCATCCTGGTAGCCGGTGAGCAAAATCGCATGTTGGGCATGGCCCACCAGGCCGCGCGCATAGTGCAGGCTGGGGCCGCCCGCCAACATACCGGAACTGGACACAATCACGAGCGGGCCCGGCTGCCAGAGCAAATCGTTGCGCTGCGTGGCGCGTTCGATGGGGCGAATGGCGTCGTTGAAGAACTGCGCATCACGCGCCTGCAGCGCCGCCGGCAGCGCTTCTGGAAAGCTGGCATAGGCCTGACAGATCGCGCGCACCATGCCGTCGGCCCAAATGGGGATGGGCGCCAGTTCTCCGCGGCGTTGAAACTCGGCCAGCAGCAGCAAAAGCTCCTGACTGCGGCCCAGGGCAAAGGCCGGAATCAACACCTTGCCCCCGGCCTCTGTCACCTCGGTGATGGTGGTGACCAGGCGGCGTTCTTCGGCCACGCGATTGGCGTGCAGACGACCGCCATAGGTGCTTTCCATGATGACCACATCGGGACTGAAGGCCGGCGTGCGTGCGCCGTCCACTGTGCGCTGCGACGTGATGGAGATGTCGCCGGTGATCAGCACGCGGCCCTCTGCGCTTTCCAGGCCGATCATGGCCGCGCCGGCGATGTGGCCGGCCGGGAAGAACGTGGCGGCCAGGCCCGGGGCCAGGGTTACACGCTGGCGAAATGTCACCGGCGCGAAGGATTCCATCAGGCGCTCCACCGCCACTTCGTCGAACAGCGGCAGCTCACCCTCGGCGTCCCGCTTGGCCAGCATGATGCGCCGGGCATCCGCGTGCAGCACACGCGTCAGCGCAATTGTCACCTCGGTTGCGTACACAGGAACGTGCGGGTAGCGCTCGCAGACCAGTTCCAGCGCGCCCGTATGATCGGTGTGCGCGTGCGTGACCAGGATGGCATCGAGACCCCCCACCCGGTCAATCAGGCCCAGGTCTGGCAATTGGTCGCCCGCCAGTTCCCAATAGGTCTTGGGCGATGGGCGAATGCCGGCGTCAATCAGCAGGCGTCGGCCGCCGATTTCGATCAAGATGCTGCTTGCGCCCACTTCATCAGCGCCGCCGAGGAATGAAATTTTCATGGCCCTACCACCTCACGATGTATGCGGTTTGCGCGGCCAGTTCAGCCAGAGGATGGTAATCGCTGGATTCGCCGGCCTGCGGCGGCAAGGGGAGTGGGGGGAGCGGCGTCTGCGTGAGCAGTTCTACAGGAGAAGCTGCGCCAACCAGAACGTCCTGTTTCAGCGGAAGCCGGTACGTGGTGATGGGGGCGTCGCCCAGGTTGATGAGCACAAGCACGGTTTCCTGGGCGCTGCGGCGCAAGAAGGCATAGAGCTTGTTGTCGCCCGCGTCGAGTTTGGTGTAATCGCCCACGCGCAGCGCCTCGTGATCGTTGCGCAGATGGATCAAGGCGCGGTAGTAGGCCAGCAGCGACGTTGGATCCGCGCTTTCTGTTTGCACGTTGCTGGTGGTGTAGTTGGGTTTGATCTCGATCCACGGCGCGCCGGTGGTAAAGCCGGCCTTCTCCGCGGCGGTCCACTGCATGGGCGTGCGAATCTGTTCGTCAGGCTTGACGCCGATCATGCCGATTTCTTCACCGTAGTAGATGAACGGCACGCCCGGCGCGGTCAAGAGCAGGGCGGCCGCCAGCCGCGCCTTCGCCACATCATCGCCCAGCGTACTCATCACCCGGTTCTGGTCATGATTGGTGAGGAACACGGCAAATTGGTTGGGCGGGTAGGATTTCCAGACAAAGCCCTGGATAACGCCCGCGGACATGGCAAAACCGGTGCGCGCCGTGTCCACCAGCGTATTTGCCAGGTCGAAATCGAAGTTCAGATCCAACTCCCCGTTCTGGACATACGGAGCGACTTCTTTGGTTTTGGCCCACACCTCTCCAACCAGCAGCGCGTCCGGCTCGACCGCCTTCATGGCCGCGTCGTAGCGCTTCCACCACTGGTGCGTTTCGGGGGTGCTGGCCTGCTCCTGGTCATTTTCCAGGATGTAGCGCGCCGCGTCCAGCCGAAAACCGTCTACCCCCATCTCCTGCAGCCAGAACGCGCCGACCTTGTCCATCTCGGCCACGACCTCGGCGTTGCGGTAGTTGAGATCGGGCATGCCTTCCCAGAAGATGCCGTAATAGAAGCGGCCGCCGAGCCGATGCCATACCGTTTGGCCCCACGGTCCGGGGTAGAGCGGATTTTCGTTGGCCCAGATGTACCAGTCTGCCCGCGGCGACGCCGGTTTCTGCGCTTCCAGGAACCAGGGGTGCTCGTTGGAGGTGTGATTGAGAACCATGTCAATCACGATGCGGATGCCGCGGCGATGCGCCTCGGCCAGCAGGCGCTTGAAATCTTCGTTACTGCCGTACTCTGGATTGACGCGATAGTAATCGGTGATGTCATAGCCGTGATAGCTGGGCGAAGGCATGATGGGCATCAACCACAGGCCCGTCACACCCAGGTCGTTGGTGGTGGCCGGATCGCCATCGTTGAGGTAGTCCAGTTTGGAAATCAACCCATTCAGATCGCCAATGCCGTCGTCGTTGCTATCGTAGAAGGAACGCACGAACACCTCGTAGAACACCGTGTTGTTCCACCAGGACAAGCCGTCGCTGGCCTGCGGCAGCCCGCGCACGGGCGCGACCGGGCCGCCGAGCGGGGTGGGTGTGGGTGCTGGCGCGGCGGGCGTCGCCGTAGGTTCAGGCGCCGCTGTTGCGACGGGCGCGGGCGTCTGCGCCCGGCACGCGCTCAGCCCGAAAACGATCAGGAAAAGGGCGAACAGGCGTGGTATCCCCCTGCGTCCGCCGCGTGAATGCGGGCCATCAGGCGCGATTCTATTAGTCGTTCGCTCATTGATGGTGTGTTTTACCATTTCATGGCCTGTAATCCACCATTGATGGCGTGGAGATCGAAGGCGTTAGCGTTGAAGTCGTCTCCATACCATTCGTACATTTCTTCATATTCTGGATCATCGGGATCAGCAAGAACTTCCAGGAATCTGATGAATCCCCATGGTCCGCCAATGTCCTCCGGAGGGCAGGCGCGACGACCGGCCAGGCAAACTGGATGCTCGAACGCTGGGTCAGGCGGCAGCACTTTTTCCACTACGATATCGTGATACCAACTGTCGCCAAAGTCGTACTCGTACTTGATCTTTGCCTTTTCGCCCGGCGCCACTTCGGCCAGGCAAACGCGGCGCGAATCTTGCATGTCAAGGTTTTCTACGCTGTCGGGCAGGCTGTAGAAGACGCCGTTAGCCTCGAAGCAGTGGAGATGAGAATCAGTCCAGCCCATGACTGCTTGAATTAGCGTGTGAAGCCGAGCCAGGGTGATGTTGCTGGATACCTGCACGCGGCGCCAAATTGGCGGCCTGATATTGCGCAGCGTGATCTTGAGTTGATAGATGGGAACAGGTTCGGACTGCTTGGGGGGGGCGGCGCGCAGGGGGCGCGGCGCGTAGAGCTGGGTCAGTTCATTCAGGTGTGCTTGCAGGGTTGAAAAATTAAGGCCTGCACGTTGAGGATTTGCCATTCGAATACCTCCCGTCAAACTGGATCGTTACCACGCAGGAATTCCAATGTACCCGGAATCGAGGCTTCAGCCGGTGCAGTTTGCGGCTTTGCTGGCTAAGAAACCGGCTAAAGCCTCCATTCCAGATGTCTTCAGCGACCACATTTGGAATTCCTGGTCACCACGGGAACACAGCGACCACGGGAACACAGCGACCACGGGAACACAGCGACCACGGGAACACAGCGACCACGGGAACACAGCGACCACGGGAACACA
>JAYRVL010000558.1:0-5351 GCA_041918575.1 Anaerolineae bacterium
ATCGCTGACGCGATGCAACGCATTTTGCAAACGCCTCAAACCCCGCCGCGCCACAACCTGCCGCGCAGCTTCAACCAGTTCTTCGGTCGTGAGCAGGAGATTGCCGCGCTCAAAGCTGCCCTAAGCAGCGGCAACACACCTTTGCTGACGCTGATTGGCGAGGGCGGGGTAGGAAAAACGCGGCTGGCGCTGACCGTAGCCGACCAGGTCAAACATGAGTACACAGACGGCGTCTGGTTCGTACCGCTGGCGCCGCTGCCGCCTGCGCTCGAGGATGCCGGCGGGCATGATGACCAGCGGCTGGCACAGGTGTACGATCGCATCGCTGTGGCTGTGGCCAAGAGCCTCGGCCTGACGCTGATCGGCGCTCACCCGCCGCACTTGCAGATCATTCGTCAGTTGCAGCAGCGGCGCCTCCTGCTGATTTTCGACAACTTCGAACATTTGCTGCCCGGCGCCCGGTGGCTTTCCATGCTGACCGCGCAGGCGCACTACGTCTATCTCCTGGTCACGTCGCGGCAGCGGCTGGGCCTGCAGGCGGAGCATGTGGTGCGCGTGTATGGACTGCCCGTCCCCCCACGACGCACCTCGGGGCGCCAGACACAGACCGAAACCGACGCGCCAGACGCGTCTCAGGCCAGCAGTATGCGCCTGTTCATCGCGCGCGCGGAGCGCATTGGCATCTCGCTGCCATCCAACGCCGAAACTCGCCGCGCCGTCGCTTCGATTTGCCAAACGTTGGAAGGTCTGCCCCTGGGCATCGAGCTGGCCGCCGCGCTGCTGGAACAGCAGCCGCTGGCCGCAGTGGAAAGCCAATTGCTCAACGATCTTGCCAGCCTGACGACGACAGAGGCTGATGTTTCTCCGCATCATCGCAGCCTGGCCGCGGTATTCGAACAGTCGTGGCGCGGGTTGAGCGCGGTCGAAGCGCAGCTCCTGGCGCGTTGCTCGGTGTTTCGCGGCGGTTTCACAGAGACGGCGGCGGCAATCGTTGCCGGAGCCGGGCCTGACCAGTTGACCACACTGGAACACCGATCGTTGCTACGACGCAGCGACGATGGCCGCTTCGACATGCACGAGCTGATGCGCCAGTTTGCCGCGGCCCGACTGGCCCAATCGGGAGAAGCGCCGGGCATTGCCTCCTGGCACAGCCAGTACTACCTGGCTCACCTGACGCCCGCAGACTATCCGCGAGACGACAGCATTCCTACCTGCAGCCAGACGCTCTCCAACGCGGCCCTGGTGACGCTCACCGCGGAGATTGACAATGTGCGGCAAGCCTGGCTGCAGGCCGTAGTCGAACGACGCTTCGCAGAGCTTGGCTGGGCCGCGGATGGACTGGCGCGCCTGCTGGAAAAAACCGGGCTGCTGCGCGAGGGCCAACGGATATTTGCCCGCACCGGCGAGGAGTTGAGCGCGGCCGGCGCGCCGGCAAGCGTGTTGAACAGCCTGTACGTTCAGCAGGCTATGCTCTTCGATCGTCATGCCAGGTATGCCGACATGTTAGCCTCGGCTCAAAAGGCGCTGGCGTTCGCAACAACCGAACTGCAACAGGCGCAGGCCTGGATGTGGTCGGGGGCCGCGCAGTGGAAACTGGGCGATCTGGCCGCCGCCAACACGGTTTTGCAGCAGGCTCTGCAAAACTACCGGCGTCACCGGCGCCTGGACGGCGAAGCCACCTGCCTGCACGAGCTGGGCGGTGTGGCCTATCGCGAGGGCAACCTGCCGCTGGCGCAAGATCGGTGGGAAAGAGCGTTGGCATTGTACCTCGAAACCGGCTGCAAACGCAGCCGCGCCGGCACATTGAGCAATCTTTCCTCGGTCTACACCGACAACGGCGCCTTCGAGCAGGCCCGCGAGTGCATTCGCGAGGGGCTGCGCCTGCTTGCTGAGGCCGGCGGACACCCCACGATCCAGGGGTATCTCATGGCAAATGACGCGCGCGTCTCACTGCTCCTGGGCGACTACGAGAACGCCCGTGTGCTCTGCACGCAGGCGCTCGAGTACAGCCGCAGCATTCAGCACCGGGAACTGGAAGCAGGCATGTTGACAGTGCAGGCCTGGTTCTCCTACTACACCGGCGCGAACATGCAAGCCTGCCAGTCGGCAGAAGCCGCCATTGCACTCTGTCAAGAAATAGGGGTTATCTATGCCGCAGGCACAGCCCTGCCGGCCCTGGGCCATGCCCGGCGTCGCCTGGGCGATCTGAGCGGGGCCGGCGACGCCTACAGTGAGGCCGTGCGTCTGTGGGAACAACGGGCAGCGCCCGAACTGGCTCTCGATTCGCTGGCCGGGCTGGCGCTCATCGCCTGGCAAGAGGGTCAGGCCGAGTCAGCGCGGCGCCAGGTTACCGAGATTCTGGAGATGCTGAACCACGTTTCCTGGGAGCAGGAGATGATTGCAGAACCGGCGGCCATCTGCCTGGCCTGCTACGATGTGCTCCACGCGAGCGGCGATCGCCGCGCTGGCGCTGTGCTGGAACAGGCGCGGCGTTTCGTGCGCCAACGCGCCGATCGCATCACCAATCCAGCCTTGCGCGACCGCTTTCTCGATGGCATTGCGGCCCATCGTCAGATCATGGCGCTGAGTCGTTGAGCGGAGGTGAAACAAGGCCCAAACTGCAAGGTTGGCGTGGCCTGTCATGCTTTATGAGATGGTTATCTCGATGGTGCGCCTGGCGGGCGGCCGCTTCCCCATGACGCCGCTCGTTCGCCAGGTCACGGATGCAACCAGGCCTGTGATGTGTTGCGGATTGCCGGAGGTGAACTATGAACAGAGGACGCAAGGGGCCTTTATGGCTCGTGTTGGTGGCGCTCCTGGCCGTGGGCAGCATTGCCCTGGCTCTACAGGTGGCGCCGTTTACTCCATCAACCTTGATTGCCGCACTCAATCGTGTTGTCACAGCGCAGATGGATCGCCTGACCGCGCCGGGCGCGTCGCCCGACACGACGTCAGGCCCATTTCCGGGCCAGGGCGACGATACCGCGCCGTCGCTCGGCGTCTTTACCATTTTCATCAATCCTGCCTTCCAACCCTTGATGGCCGGCTATCCAGGTTACGATAACGCCACCGGCGCCCTGACCAGCCCCACGCTCTTCGACCCCACCACCATCATTGGGCGCAGCAATCCCCATTTGCACGGCAGCGCGCCCGACACCGACGGCACGCCGGTTGGCACGGCCGGCATCATCGTGGCCGATTCCAACTTCGCGGTTATGCCGCCGGGCTTTCAAGGCCCACCCGACACGCGCGAGGTTCACACCCGCATCGCCGACTTCAACATTGCCGCAATGGGCGGGCTGGTCATGGTGCGCGCCGGCGACTCCGCGCCCGGCCGGCCGCACAGCCTCGGCGAGGTCGAATCCCTGAGCGGCGCCAGCGGCGATCCCAACCTCGACTTCCCGGCCCAGAGTTTCTTCGATGTCTTCGTCGAGGTTGATCTGCCTCCCCTGGGCGGCTTTCCTGGAGGCGTTCTCTTCAACAGCGAACCTCTGCTGGTGATCAACAACAACCTGCTGGAGTTCCCGCCCCACGTGGTATACATCCACGGCCAAACCGCAGCCGTGCCGGTCTACTTCCTCAACGATGACCCCGGCAACGCCTGGTTGGCCGGCGATCTCTTCGGTTGGCTCAGCCTGGCCGGCCACGGCATGAACTACAACAACACGCCCCAAGACGAGCAGGAATTCCTGAACATCATGCGTTTCCAGCCCAGCATGCCGATGGCTTGTCAGACCTTCCACCCGGCCGACCACAACGGCGATGCCCAGGTGGACCTCAACGACATCGTCTTGATGGCTAACCGCTGGCCAACCCACACCGATATTCAGACCGTGCAGACCACCGCGGCCGGTTTTGGCGCCGGCTGCCTGGTCAACCCCTCGCCGCCGCTGGTTGTGCAAGCCGGCGACGATGTCTTTCATTCTCCGCCCTGGCAATCCATGCTCATGCTCGATCTGCCGGCCGGCTTCTTCGCCCCCGGCTCCGATCCGTTCGTGGGCGCCGTGCAGTTCACAGGCGTGCCCTTTGCTCCACCCAGCAGCCAGCCGTTCCAGCCTCAAGGCCCGTTTCCCCACGTGAGCGAGACCGTCCAGCACCTCCTGGTGGATGCACGCCAGGCCTCTGCGCAGGGCGATACGGTGATCAGGCGCTTGCAGGGTGTCAGCCTGTTCGACCCAGGCACGCCGGCCGCCACCCAGGTCATCCCCATCGAGATTCTGGCGCTGAACCTGGTCAGCGTCGAGCCGATCATCGTCACCTTCAACGGCGGGCAGAACCCGCAGCCCTGGTCGGTGCAGATGCAGGTTCAACCCAGCACGCCGCAGACCACCGGCGCCATGACCATTACCCGTACCCATGGGCAGGGCGGCTTCTTTACCAGCGAACTGCCCGTCACCAGTCACCTGACCTTCAGGAACCAGGCCGGCCCAGAAGTGATCGGTCCCAACGCCCGTACAGAGACCTTCTACACCGGCTTTGGCGTCAATTCACCGCTGGGGCCGAGCTACGACACCGGCGCGCCTGTGCCGTGGTTCGTGCCGTAACGGCGACTACCGTCAGTACACGGATCAACAAAGATTGGATTCACACTGATCGTTTTCACATCCGTCTCCATCGGCGCCAATCCGTGTACCAGTAACCTGCGTGGACGCCATGCTGGCCGGCGCAGAATGCCTGAGCCGTTGCCAGTAACGCAAAAAAAGAGTGGAAGGAGGAGCGTCATTCAACGTCCCTCCTTCCACTCACAGCGACTGGCATGACCGTTGTCCCCGTCGAGCCTGCCTCACTGCACGGTGATGTACGGCGCCAGCTTACTGTACGTTGCCTCGCCAATCCCCTTGACGCGCTTGATGTCCTCCACACTGCGATACGGTCGCCCTTCTACGATGCGCTGCGCCATGGCCGGCCCAATGCCGGGCAGTTGTTCCAGCGCGCTCAGGCTGGCCGTGTTGATGTTGATCTTCGCGCCGGACGCCAGCGGGTTGGTCGTCGTCGTTTCAGAAAGGTTGGTTGACGCTGCGGTTGGCGTTGCTTCCGGCGCGCTGACCCCCACCGGCGGCGGCGCTTGCGCGGTCGCCTGGCTGGGCACGTACACCTGCGCGCCGTCGTAGAGCGGCTGCGCCAGGTTGAGGCTCGCCTGGTCGGCCTGGGCATCGAAGCCGCCGGCCGCGCTGATGGCATCCTTGACAATGGCATCCGGCGCCAGCACGTACACATCGGGCCGCCGCACCGCGCCGCTGACATGCACACGCAGCGGCGCGGGCGTCGGCGTTGCCGTAGGCAACGGCGTCATCGTGGCTGTAGGCGGCGGGATGATCTCGATCGGCGCCGGCGCCGGGCGGCGCGCCAGC
>JAYRVL010000559.1:0-8679 GCA_041918575.1 Anaerolineae bacterium
ACCGTGGCCGCGGCCCAGGCAATGCTGATCAGCCGCGCCGGCGCGTAGAACAAGGTGGGATCGCCGGCCAGCAGGGTCTGCAAATCGGCCGGCTGGCCGAACAGCCCGGCCGCGTGCCCAGCGAGATAGATCAGGCCGTAGAGCAGCGCCAGCGGGTAGATGACGGTGGAACCGGGATGCCCAAACCAATGCGGGTTGAGGTCCCCGCTGACCACCATGCGCACGGCCGGCTCAATGAACGTATTTTCGCCGTCGCCGGTCAGCACGTAGGGTAGGCCGAACCAAAAACCGTAGACGCGCAGCCCCAACGCCACAATCAACACCGCCCACAGCGCTCCCGCTCGTTGCGCTTGCCTGATCGTGTTCATCTAAGAATTCTCAACCAGTGCGATGACGCTTACCCGATTTACCCGATTCACCCGATTCACCCGATTCACCCGATTCGCCCGATTCGCCCGATTCGCCCGATTCAGCCGATTCAGCCGATTCAGCCGATTCAGCCGATTCACCCGATTCGAATGAAAGGCAGCAGGGCGTTCTTGAATTCTTCCGGTTTTTCGATGTGCGGCGAATGACCGCAGTCGGCGAAGACGACTTCGGTGTAGGCGCCGCCGTTGGCCTGATACGCCTCCAGGACGTGGCGGAGCTGGCTGACCATGGGCTGCGCAGGGTAGACATCCGCGCCGGGCCAGCCGGGCACGAAACCGAGCTGCCCCAGGAAGCCAAAATCGAAGAAGGAGGTATCCGAAACGATCTGATCGTCCGCGCCGCGAATCCAGAGCACGGCCGGCTGCGGTTCGATGGCGGCAAAGTCGCTGAGGTTGCAGTAGGCGGGCGAGTAGGTGTTGTTGATGCCGCGGACGCCCGGCCCCACACCCGGCCAGTTGGCAGAGGGGCGCATGTCGCCGGGGTAGAAGTCATCGCCCACTTTGGTGGTGAGCATGGCGTCCACAAAAGCCTCTTCACGCGCCGGCGCGGGGCGGAACGGCGGCTTGAAGTAGAAGGTATTCATCACGTTGCGCGGGCTGTTGGGGCTGTCCGCGCCGCGGTCGCTGCTGAGCAGGCGCTGCGCAAAGTCAGGATTGGCTGTGCCGCCGCCCGAACCGGCAAAATCGTCGAAGTTTGGCTCGCCGGCGACGCCCTGGGTGCCGCCAAAGCCAAAGGGCGACATGGCCGACACCAGGGTGAGCGTGCGCACATGGGCCGCGTAGTCCATTGCGAACTGCATGGCAATGCCGCCGCCGGCCGACCACCCGATCAGATGGAAAGGGCCAATACCGACTGCTTCGATCAGGCTGTGCAGATCATCCGACCAGTCGCGCAGGCCGCGCGTGGCGTCAATGGGCAGCGCCTGCGTGTCGCCGTAGCCGCGCTGATCGGGCGCAATGACGTACGCGCCCTGGTCGGCCAGCATGAGCATGGTCTCTTCCCAAAAACGGGCCGAGGAGACGTTGCCGTGCAGCAGGACAACCGGCTCGGATGTGGGCTGGCCGGCGCTCAAGACGTTCATTTCCAGGCGCGCGGTCTGGATGCGCTGCCTGGCGATACCGGGGAGAAGCGGATAGGTGGACATGGTGTGGTTCCTTTCGGTAGAGCTAATGGGTCAGTATGGGGGATTGCCATTGTACCACAGCATCGGCGGTTCGCCACGCGCACAAGCGGCGCAAATCGAGCGAAGTGGCGCACCAAAAGCATTGACACCGATAGCAACGTGTGCTATGATAGTCTCAGATTTGAGATTTCATGGCTGGATGATCAGCGCGAGAGAGCACCTGGGCCGCTGGCCCGGGTCGCCGAAGGGGCACCCTGTTCAGAAACACCGGGGCTGGCGGGTAATCTCTCAGGCAAAAAGATCGCGCTGGGACAGCACTCTGGAGAGCCGGCGGCGAGGCCAGGAAGGCCGCGCCGTCGCACCGACGGGGCAATTTCCCGCACACGCGGCGAAAATCTCTCAGGTGTCAAGGACAGAGGGAATCGGGCATGTATCGCACGCGATACCTGCCTGGTTCCTTTTTTGTTTGTGGGTAACTCAGTTATGTTTGTGGTTGGCGCCGGAGAGAAGGCGCGAGGAACAGATGGGCTGACAGGAGGGACAGGATGAATCGAACGTTGTTGTACGATGTTCACGTGGCCCTGGGCGGACGCATGGTGGACTTTGCCGGCTGGGAACTGCCGGTGCAGTATCCGACCGGCCCGCTGGAAGAACACAAACGCGTGCGCGAGGCCGCGGGTCTGTTCGACATTGACCACATGGGGCAGGTGGTTGTGGCCGGACCGGACGCGCTCCGTTTCCTGCAGAAAATTCAGGTCAATGACGTAAGCACGATGGCGGCGCGCGACGCGCGCTACAGCCTGATGTGCTACGCGGATGGCAGCGTGATTGACGACATCTTCCTCTACCGCGTGGAAAACGATAGCTGGTGGGTCATTGTCAACGCGTCCAACCGCAAGAAGGATGTGGAATGGATGCAGATGCATGCCGTGGGTATGAACGTTGCGGTGACCGACATTTCGGACGACACGTACATGCTGGCGCTGCAAGGCCCCCAGGCGCAGACGATTCTGCAACGATTGACCGATCTCGACCTGGCGACGGTCAAGTTTCATAGTTGCACACAGGCCACGGTGGCCGGCGCGCCAACCCTGCTGGGCGCCACCGGCTACACAGGTGAGTACGGCTATGAGCTGTTCTTCCCCGCGGCGCAGGCGACGGCCATGTGGAATGCCATCCTGGAGGCAGGCAAACCGGAGGGCATTGTGCCCTGCGGGTTGGCCGCGCGCGATTCGCTGCGCTTCGAGCCATGCCTGCCGCTCTACGGGCATGAGATTCACGCCCGCATTGATCCGATCAGCGCGCGCTTGAGCTGGGCCGTCAGTTTCAAGAAGGGCGATTTCAGCGGCCGCGAGGCCTTGCTCAAGATCAAGCTGGAAGGCCCGGCGCAGCGCCTGGTGGGCTTCGAGATGGTGGAGCGCGGCGTGCCCCGCGCGGAGTACTCGGTGGCGATCAATGGCCAGGTGGTGGGCGTGGTCACGACCGGCATGAAATCCCCCACGACGGACCGTTTCGTGGGGCTGGCCTATGTGCCGGCCGCCAACGCGGCGTTGGGCAGTCAAATTGACATTGTCATTCGCGACGCGCCCAAGAAGGCCACGGTGGTGAAGACGCCGTTCTACGTGGCGGCCTATCGCCGCTGAGCCGCTGGCCTGCGGCGGCCCAGACCGCCCATTGATTGTCAGGTCTCGTTTCTGTTTATTCTATTGATTCTTGCTATTGATTCTTGCTATTGATTCTTGCTATTGATTCTTGCTATTGATTCTTGCTATTGATTCTTGCATCGAAGGAGATTACCATGAGCTACAAATTGGATTCCGCTGCCCGCTATGCCAGGTCCGATGAATGGGTGCGCCTGGACGGCGACACCGCTGTGGTGGGCATCAGCGACTATGCCCAGAACGCGCTCTCCGATGTCGTGTACATCGAGCTGCCAGGGGTGGGCGCGCATTACAAACAGGGTCAACAGTGCGCCACGGTCGAATCGGTCAAGGCGGCGTCGGACCTCTACGCGCCGCTGAGCGGGGTGGTGGTGGCGGTCAACAGCGCGCTGGAAGAGACGCCGGAGAAGGTCAATGAGGACCCGTTCGGCGAAGCGTGGTTCTTCCAAATGAAGCCCGACAACACGGCCGAGCTGGAGAACCTGATGACGCCGGCCGAGTACACCGCCTACTGCGCCACGCGTGGGCACTAGCCCAGCAAGGAGGCAACGGCTATGAACCTGAGTCCTGGCTATGTGCCCAACACGGACGCAGACCGCCAGCAGATGTTGGCGACCATTGGCATGGCGTCGGTGGACGATCTGTTTCACGATGTGCCGGCCAGTTACCGCTTCCCGCGCCTGAATCTGCCAGAGCCGGTCAGCGAGTATGAAATCCTGCAAGAACTGCGGGCGCTCAGCAGCGAGGACGCGGACACCGATGCCGCGCCCTGCTTCCTGGGCGCAGGCGCGTATCACCACTTCGTGCCTTCCATCGTGGATGCCATCATCAGCCGCAGCGAGTTCTACACCGCCTATACCCCCTATCAGCCGGAGGTGAGCCAGGGCACGCTGCAGGCCATCTTCGAGTATCAGAGCATGATCTGCGCGCTGACCGGCATGGACGTGTCCAACGCCAGCCACTACGACGGCGCGACCGCCGTGGCTGAAGCGGTCATCATGGCGCTCAACATTGGCCGCCTGAAGCGCAAGAGGGTGCTCTTCTCGCGCTACGTCAACCCGCAGTACCGCGCCGTGGCCCATACTTACACGCAAGGCATAGAAGTCAGCTTCAGCGGCTTTGCGCCAGGGATTGACCTGGACGCCCTGGAGGCGATGATTGACGGCGACACGGCCGCGATCATCGTTCAGAATCCCGACTTCCTGGGGCGCCTGACCGGCCCGGCCCGGCTGCAGCAGATGGCCGACGCCGCGCACGCCAAAGGCGCGGCGCTCATCGTAGTCGCCGACCCGATCAGCCTGGGAATGTTCAAGGCGCCTGGCAGCTACAACGCCGACATCGTGTGCGGCGAAGGGCAATCGTTGGGCAGCCCGCTGAACTTCGGCGGCCCTTACCTGGGCTTTTTTGCTTGCAAGAGCGAACACGTGCGCCGCAGCGCCGGCCGCATCATCGGCGAAACGGTAGATGTGGACGGCGAGCGCGGCTTTGTGTTGACGCTGAGCACGCGCGAGCAGCACATTCGCCGCGACAAGGCCACCTCGAACATCTGCACGAACCAGGGACTGGTGGCGCTCTCCGCGGCTGTCTACATGTCGGCGCTGGGCAAACACGGCCTGCGCCGGGTGGCCGAGCTGTGCTATCACAAGGCGCACTACGCTGCGCAACAGATCGCCAACCAGACTGGCTTCCAGGTCTTGCAGGACAAACCGTTCTTCCAGGAATTCGTGATACGATCCCCGCTGCCAGTCGCGGCCGTCAACCGCTACCTGCTCGATGAGTACGGCATCATCGGGGGTTATGACCTGGGCCAGGACTATCCCGAACTGGGCAACGCCATGCTGCTGTGCGTCACCGAGACGCTGAGCAAACACGACATCGATGCCCTGGTCGCGGCCCTGGCCGAAATTGAAGATGTGGACGCCGCCCAGGCCGCGTCGATTCCCCAAGATGACACCCTGCCCGAACTGGACCTGGAGAGCGAGCAGGTGGATGTCATCATCGAGGTGATATCATGAACAGCCCAACCAACATCCCCAGTGCAGGCAGCGCCGCGACGCGCATCGAGCCGCTGATCTTTGATCTCAGTTCTCCCGGCCGCATGGGCGCCAGCCTGCCTGCGCTCGATGTGCCCGAAGCGCCGGCGCCGCAGGACTTCCTGCGCGCCGCGGCCGACCTGCCGCTGCCCGAAGTGGCCGAGATTGACGTCATGCGCCACTTCGTGCGCCTGTCACAGAAGAACCACAGCATTGACACCGGCTTCTACCCGCTCGGCTCCTGCACGATGAAGTACAACCCCAAGGTGCATGAGAAAGCGGCGCGGCTGCCCGGTTTCACCAACTTGCACCCCCTGCTGCCGGCGGAGAGCGCGCAAGGGGCCATGCAGTTGATGTACGAACTGCAGGTTTACCTGGCGGAGATCAGCGGCTTCGCGGCCGTCAGTTTGCAGCCGGCGGCCGGCGCGCAGGGCGAGTTGAGCGGCGTGCTCATGATGCGCAATTACCTGTACGACCAGGGTGAGACCCAGCGCACGAAGATCCTGGTGCCCGACTCCGCGCACGGCACCAACCCGGCTTCGACGACCATGGCCGGGCTGCAGGTGGTGGAAATTCCCAGCGATAGCCGGGGCAATGTGGACCTGACCGCGCTCAAGGCGCAGTTGGATCAGATCGGTCGTGAAGTCGTTGGCCTGATGTTGACCAATCCCAACACCCTGGGGTTGTTCGATGAGAATGTGCTGGAGGTGATCCGCCTGGTGCAAGAGGAGGGCGGCCTGGTCTATGGCGATGGCGCCAACTTCAACGCCATCCTGGGCATCACCAAGCCGGGCGAGCTGGGCTTCGATGTGATGCACTTCAATCTGCACAAGACCTTCACCACGCCGCATGGCGGCGGCGGACCAGGCGCTGGCCCGGTTGGCTGCAGCGCGGCGCTGGCGCCGTACCTGCCAGGCCCGGTGGTGGCCGTGCAAATCCGCGACGATGTAGAGGAGATGGTGGAACTGGTGTGGCATATGCCGCAGTTCAGCATCGGTCGCGTCAAGAGTTTTTACGGTAACTTTGCCATGCTGGTGCGCGCGTACACCTACATTCGCATGTTGGGTGAAGACGGGCTGCGCGCGGTCAGCCAAAACGCGGTGCTCAACGCCAACTACATGCAGGCGCGACTCAAAGGGGCCTATCCCATTCCGCATGGCGACCGCACCTGTATGCACGAGTTCGTCGCGCAGGGCATCCTGGAAGAGGCGCCCACGATTCACACGATGGACATTGCCAAGCGCCTGATGGACTTCGGCTATCACCCGCCCACGGTTTACTTCCCGCTGATCGTGCGCGAGGCGTTGATGATCGAGCCAACCGAAACCGAGAGCCGTGAGACGCTCGATGGTTTCGTGGAGACGCTGCTGCAGATCAAGCAGGAGGCGATCACCCATCCGCAGTTGCTCAAAGAAGCGCCGCACACAACGCCGCTCGGCCGCCTGGACGAAGTGCGCGCCGCCCGCGATCTGAAACTGTGCGCCACCCCCCTCTAATCGCTGATCTCCGTCAAGACATCCTCGACGGTCAACGGACGGGCCGCGTGTGCAGGCAGCATCTCTGTGGAAAGGGCGCTGCGCTGCACCGCGGCCCTGCGTTTGGTCTCGGCGCTGGCGTCGGGATGATGCATGACCATCGTCAGCCAGGCCGCGGCCCGGGCCGGATCATGCGGCGCGGCCATGTTGACTGCCGCGTCGCAGACCACGGTCAGCGCGAGGTCGTCCATTTGTCGTTCGAGCGCGGTTTGCAGGCCGCGGTGGTAAACCTGCTTTACCTCATCGCTGCCCTGCCGCGCCAGGGTCAGCGCCAGGTTGCGCAGGGCCATGACGCTGAGGTAGGCGTAATCGTTTTCCTCGCACAGCGCCAGGCTCTCGCGCAGGAGCTGCTCTGCTTCGGAAAAGGCGCCGGCCTGGCACAGCGCGCCCCCCAACGTGTTCATCGTATGCGCCAACATGCTGGGGTCGCCGACTTGGCGCGCCATGACGAGACCCTCGCGCAGGTAGACCAGCGCCTGCTCTGAATTTTCCAGGGCGCTGCACACCTCGCCCAGGTTGCCGAGCACCCCGGCCATGCCCCAGTGATCGCCGGCTTCACGGTAGAGCGCCAGGCTGCTCTCGAAATGGCGCAGCGCGCCGCTGAAATCGCCCTTGCCATACGCGACCGCGCCCAGAAAGAGGTGGGGATAGGTCAGATCGGTGCGCACACCCACCCGCTGGAAGAACGCCATGCCCTCTTCGATCAACTGCTGCGCCTCGTGGTAACGCGCCAGGCGAAAATCCAGCCAGCCCTGGCGAATGAGCAACCCGGCCAGCAAGCGCGCCAACTGCGGCTGCGCCCACTGGTCCGCCTCGCTCAACGCCAGCCAGGCTCCCCGAACCGATTGACTCGCCTCGCTGAACGCGACGTAACCCTCTTGAAACGGGCCGCGCAGATCGTAGAAAACCATCAAACTCTCCATGGCCTGGCGCAGCACACGGCTGTCAGCCATCTGCACGCCCCATTGCCAGGCGGCCTGCACCTCCGACCGCACGGCGCTGATCTCGGCCAACGCGGTTTGCCCATCTCGGCCCTTGAGTCGCGGCTCGCGCTCGTGCAAGAACGCGGCAAAATAGGCTGCGTGCCGCGCCAGGGCGGCGGCCTGTATGTCCCCCCATTGGCTCAACTTGTCCGCAGCATACTGGCGCACCACTGGATGCAGCTCATAGCGCCCATCGGGCAGAGACCGCAGCAAGGACTTGTTGACCAGGCTGGCCAGGAATTTCACCTCTCCCAGCAGCCCACGACCGGCCGCGAGATCGAAATGGCCGACAAAAACGCTCGCCTGCGCCAGCGCGGACTGTTCCTCCGGCGTCAAAAAGCTCCAGGCGTGCTCGAAAACGGCGCGCAGGCTGCGATGGCGGGGCGGGGCGTCCGGCCAGGTCGCGGCCAGAAAGTCAGCGGTGCTGCCGAGTTGTTCGGCAATTTCCGTACAGGACAAGGCCGGTATCTGCGCGGCGGCCAGTTCCAGGCCCAGCGGCAGACCGGCCAGCAGGCGGCAGATGTGTATGATGGCGTAGTAATCGGCCGGAGTAGGAGTAAAATGACGGTCCTGACGCTGCGCACACACAGCAAAGAGAGCGATGGCGCCAAAAGAGAGCGGATCAACGACCGTATCGGTGGTTGGGACCGCCAGCCCATCGAGGTGAAAGAGGCGCTCGTCGCGCAGCCCCAAACGACTGCGCGAGGTCACCACCAGTTTGACGTCCGGCGCCTGCTGCATGATGTCCACCAGGAAGTAAGCGGCAGGCAGGAGGTGTTCGAAACTATCGAGCACGAGCAGGGTCTCGCGATTGCGCACGAAGCCCAGGAGTTGTTGGGGCTGATCGTTGCCGCCCACATTGGGCGCCTGCAGGGCCTCGAGCAGCGCGGCTGGCAGTTGCTGAGGCTGTGTGAC
>JAYRVL010000560.1:0-6063 GCA_041918575.1 Anaerolineae bacterium
CAATGCCCACTTTGCGCGCCAACGGGTCCCACCAGGCGCCAATGCCGCACAGAATACGATCCTGCGCCAGGTCATCGAGGGTGAGATAAGTGGCCGCCAGCAAACCGATGTTACGCGTCCAGTTGTTAATGACGCCGCTGCCGATTTTGAGGCGGGTGGTGTGCGCGGCAAAGGCTGCCATCGGCACGATGGCATCCCGCACCAGGCGGCTCTCCGCCTGCCACACAGCCTCGAAACCTTTGGCCTCAGCATATTTGACCAGTTCAATCCCTTCTTGCAGCGAATGGGCATCTTGAAGATAAAGGGCCACACGGTCAGTGGACATAAATTAGCTCCTTTGCGGGTTGAGTTGGTTTTCACCAGACTGCGCGCCGATGGCGCACAGGGCAGTCGGTAAGTTGACAGTCACCAATAGCTATAGGATACTCTGTCCAATGGTAGGGCGTCAACTGTCAAATCTCACTTTTGAACGTGACAGATATCATGTGCCAGGGAGAAGGGGCTGTGTTATGCTTAGGGGAGTGATTCGGCCGAATCCATCCCCCCCGCTCTGAGGTCCGTATGCCCACTACCTTCGCCAATTTCAAGCAAACCCTCCCTCCCATCATCTTACAGCGCGGGCAAGATTATTTCAGTGCCGGACTGGTCATTGACTTGGCGGAAGTCGATGCCGGCCATTGGCTGGCGATCGTCCAGGGTACAGACGCCTACCAGGTTAGCATCCAATCCTCCCCTGACAACGCGTTAGTCTGGATGTGCGATTGCCCTTACGACAGAGGGCCGGTGTGCAAACATGTGGCGGCAGTCCTATACGCCATCGAAAGCGCCAAGGCGCAGCCGCCAGTCACAACCCGCGCCGACCAGGTACGCGCAGCCCTGAAAAAACTCTCGCCGACCGAGCTATATAACTTGCTGGTCGAATTGGCGCTCAACGACCGAAATCTGACGCAGATCATCCTCACCCGCTACGGGCCTGCCCTGGATGACAAAGACGCCGCAGTTCAATTGGTGCAGAACGCCTTGAGCCTGGAGCAAGGCCGACATGGCTATCTCGATTACCAGGGGACGCAGCGGGCTGCCAGAAGGGTTGAGCAGTTTCTTGGGCAAGCGTCTAGCTTGCTCGAAAAAGGACGACCTGAACAGGCAATCACGATTTTCCAGGCCATCCTAGAAACCGTTGCGCCGACCTTAGGCCACGCGGACGATTCCAGCGGCGCTCTGCACAGCTGCGTCAGCTTGGCCCTGGATTACATGCGAGCGACGGCTGCCGAGATCAGCCCGGGCGCACGCGCGGCGCTGGTGGATTACCTTTTGGAACAATCTCAACAAGAGATATTTGCCAGTTCGGATTGGCGATGGGAGATGGTGACTGGCGCCGCCGATCTAGTCTCTACGCCCGACCAACGCGCACAACTCTTTGCCGCCCTTGACCGAATGGCTGCCCGTAGCGGCCAGACGGGATGGGCAGCGGCGTACGATCAGGAACAGGCTGCCAGCATCAAGCTAGAGGTCATCGAACGCTTAGACGCAGAGCCGGCCGTCATAGCCTTTCTGCAACAGAACAACCATCTAACCCGGATGCGTCTCCTGCTGGCGCGCCGCCTATTGGCGCAAGGGGATGTGGCAGCTGCGCGCCAGATATGCCGCGAATGGCTCGATCAACCCACGCAGAGCCCTGGGTTGCGCGTTGATTTTCTGGCCCTTCTGTTGCAAGCGGCTGAAATGGCTGGGGACCAGGACGAGCAAATCGAGCTGGTTGAAATGCTCTTTCTCGATACCGGCCAGTTTGCGTATTATGAACAACTGAAGGGGTTGATCGGCGCCGGCTGGCCGGCTTTCCGCGCCGGTTTTCTGGCGCGCGCGCAGGAGGGGCGGCGCGTGGATAAGGGCGCGCTCTACGTGGCTGAGGGAATGTGGGATCAATTGCTGGCGTATGTCCAGGCGCGGCCGCAAACCATCCACACTTTTTATGAGTATCTGGCCCCCCGGTTCCCGGCGGCAATCGGAGCGATGTACGAACAGTTGGCCCTCGATACCCTTCGTCAACAGGCCAACCGCAACGGCTATCAGGCGGCTTGCAGCTATTTACAGCGGATGCAAGAAGTGGGCATGGCGGCGCGCGTCGCCGAGTTGGTGGCGCAGTGGCGCACTGAGTATAAACGCTACCGGGCGTTACAAGAGGAATTGAACCGGACATTCGGCCGATAATCGTTGTCTGTCTGCTGTTGTGGCCTTATCACCCGCCCAGCCGCTAGACGCCCCTTTACATCCCTGGCGCAAGGAATTATACTCCAGGGAATCCTGCGTCGGAGAATACGATGGACTTCTTACTGAAGAATGTAACGATATTCCCCAATTCGGCCGAATCCACGCTCCTCCACGGCCAGGCGGTCGCCGTCACCCGCCGCCATATCACCGCCGTCGGGCCGGAGTCGGAATTGCTCAACACCTATACCGACTACCCCCAGATTGACGGCGGCGGACGCCTGCTCATGCCGGGACTGGTCAACGCCCATAACCATTTCTACGGCACGTTCGCCCGCGGGCTGGCTCTGCCCACGCAGCCGCAAAACTTCGGCGAAATCCTCAAACTTCTGTGGTGGCGGCTTGATTCCTCGCTTGACCTGGACGCCGTGTATTACAGCGCGCTGCTGCCCGCCATGTTAGCCGTCAAAGTAGGCGTGACAACGGTCATTGACCACCACGCCAGCCCACGCGCCACCGACGGCAGCCTGGATCGGATCGAGGAGGCGCTGACGCATGTCGGCTTGCGCGGCATCTTGTGTTATGAAGTTTCGGATCGCGACGGGCCGGCCGCGCGACGCGCCGGCCTGATGGAAAACGCCCGCTATATCCGCCAATGCCGCCAGGCGCGCCGGCAAGACCCCGACCATCTTTTCGACGGCATGGTAGGCTTACATGCGGCGTTCACGCTGGACGATGACACCCTGGCCGAGGCGGCCGATCTGGCTCGGCAACTGGAGCGCGGCTGTCACGTGCATGTGCTGGAAGACCCGATTGATGAGCGGGTGTGTCGGGAGAAATACGGCGCGGGAGCGGTGGAACGCTTGGATCGGCACGGCCTGCTCGGGCCGCGCTCGATTGCCGGACATGGCATTCACCTGGATGAGGCCGGGGCTGACCTGCTGGCCCAGACCGATACGCTGGTCGTGCATAATCCCCAGTCTAACATGAATAATGCTGTGGGACGCGCCGACATCTTCGGCCTGATGGGGCGCGGTTTGACCGTGGGGCTGGGCACAGACGGCATGACGGCGGATATTCGCGCCGAGGCGCGGGCCGGCTTTCTGCTGCATCGCCACCATTTGCGCACGCCGACGGTGGGTTGGGCGGAGTTTGAGCGGATTTTGCTACAGAACAATCCGGCGCTGGTGGAGAGGCTGACGGGACAAAAAATCGGCCGAATCGCCCCCGGTTACCTGGCCGACATCATTCTGCTCGACTACTACCCCCCCACCCCTTTGCACGCCGACAACTTCTGGGGGCACTTCCTCTTCGGTCTGGTGGATGCCCCCGTCCACACCACCATCATCAACGGCCGCATCGTCATGCACCAGGGGCTAGTTGACCATCTGGACGAGGCCGCCATCGCCGCCGCCGCGCGCGAATGCGCCCGGCGTGTCTGGCAACGCTTCTCTGCCTGATCCCGAAATCGCCACCCCCTTCCCTGCCATGACCATCCACTTCCACCTCAACCAGCAACCCGTCGCCTATGACGGCGACCCCGAACGCTCCCTGCTTGACTTCTTGCGCGGCGAAGCCGGCCTAATCTCCCCCAAAGATGGTTGCGCGCCTCAGGCCGCCTGCGGCGCTTGCACCGTGGAACTCAATCACAAAGCCGTGCTGGCCTGTGTCATCCCCATGCGCAAGGTGGCGCAAGGCCACGTTCTCACCCTGGAAGGGCTGAGCCAATATGAGCAGGATTTGTTTGCGCACGCCTTCGTGGCCCGGGGCGCGGTGCAATGCGGCTTCTGTATTCCCGGCATCGTCATGCGCGCCAAAACCTTGCTCGACCAGAACCCGACGCCAACGCCAGAGGCCATCGCCAAAGCCCTGACGCCCAATCTGTGCCGCTGCACTGGCTACAAGAAAATCATTGAGGCCATTGAATGCGTCGCCCAAGCCCGCCGCCAGGAAATTGAGATTCCGCGCCCGCGCAGTCGCGGCCAGGTGGGCGAGCGTCACCCCAAGTATGCCGCCTTCGACCTCGTCTTGGGCCGTCATCCCTATGTGGCCGACCTCGAATTCGACGGCCTGGTGTTTGGGGCGCTCAAGTTCAGCGACCACCCGCGCGCGCGGCTGTTGCGCCTGGACACCCACGCCGCCGCCCAACTGCCCGGCGTTCTGCGCGTCGTCACTGCGGCCGATGTGCCCGGTCAGCGTCGCCTCGGTTTGATTGTGCGCGACTGGCCGCTGATGATCGCCGTCGGCGAAGTAACTCACTATATCGGCGACGTACTGGCCGGCGTGGCGGCAGAGAGCGAAGAGGCGGCTCGTCAAGCCGTGGCTTTGATTGAAGCGGCGTATGAGGTCTTGCCGCCCGTCACCGACCGCCATGCGGCGTTACGCCCGGATAGCCCCCTGGTGCATTCCAGCGACAACCGGCTCTCCACCACGACGCTTCGACGGGGCGCTGCGCCCCAGGCGCTGGCTGAGGCCGCCTACGTGACCCACGGCATCTATGAGACTCAGACCATTGAGCATGGCTTTATGGAGCCGGAAGCCGCCATCGCGCGCCCCTGGGGGAACGGCATTGAGCTGTATTCCGGCGGGCAGGGCGTTTACGACGACCGTGAGCAAATCGCCCTGCTCCTGGGATTGCCGGAGCCGGCAGTGCGGGTGGTCCTGACGCCCAACGGCGGCGCGTTCGGCGGCAAGGAAGACCTATCCGTGCAAGGGCACGCCGCGCTCATGGCCTATTTATTGCAGCGACCGGTGCTGGTGCGTCTCAACCGCGATGAATCGATCCGCATGCACCCCAAGCGGCATCCCATCTGGATGGACTACACGGTGGGTTGCGACGCGCACGGACGGCTCACCGCCGTACAGGCGCGCTTGGTGGGCGACACTGGCGCTTACGCGTCGGTGGGCATGAAAGTGATGGAACGCGCGGCGGGCCATGCCACCGGGGCATATGACGTGCCTCATGTCAATGTTGAAGCCGTCGCTGTCTACACGAATAATATTCCCAATGGGGCCATGCGCGGCTTCGGGGTTAATCAGGTCGCTTTCGCCATGGAAAGCTGCATAGATGATTTGTGCGCGCAAGGCGACTTTGACCGCTGGCAGTTCCGTTACGCCAACGCCCTGACGGAAGGCGGAGTGACGGCGACAGGCCAACGTCTGGCCGGCGGCGTCGGCCTGAGGGCCACCCTGGAGGCGGTGAAGGCGGCTTTCTACGCCGCGCCGTATGCCGGGCTGGCCTGTGGCATCAAGAATACGGGCATCGGCAACGGCATGCCGGACTCGGCGCAGGTCAAGCTTGAAGTGCTCGGGCCGGAGCGGGTGAGGCTGGATCACGGCTGGACGGAGATGGGCCAAGGGGTGCACACGATGGCCGTGCAGAGTTTCTGCCAGGAGACAGGCCTGCCGCCGGAAGTGGTGGAGGTGTGTGTAGACACTTCGGCCGAAACGTATAGCGGCACAACCACCGCCTCGCGCGCCACCTCTCTCGTCGGCAATGCCGTCATCGCTGCCTGCCGCGCCCTGAAAGCTGACTTGGCTACCCACACCCTGCCCGACCTGGTGGGGCGCGTCTATCGCGGCGAATGGGTTTGCGACTGGACGACCAAACCGGACGCGCCCGTGGCCGAGGTTGTCACCCATTACTCCTACAGCTACGCCACACAACTGGTGATTCTGAACGAGCGCGGGGACATCGCCAAAATCGTCGCCGCCCACGACGCGGGTCGGATCATGAACCCCACCCTGTTTGAAGGCCAGATTGAAGGCTCGCTGCACATGGGACTGGGCTACGCCATCAGCGAAAATTTCGTGCAGGAGAATGGCTATCCGAAATCCACGCGCCTGCGCCAATGCGGC
>JAYRVL010000561.1:0-7968 GCA_041918575.1 Anaerolineae bacterium
CGCAGCCAGGCCAACGCGTCAAACCGCGGCGGCTGTCATTGTGTCCAGTTTGCTCCTTCATGGTAAGATACTGGCAGGCAAACGCAGCGATCTAGATCGCTCTTGGAAATACCACAAACAGCGCGACAAAGCAGCGTGATAAGCGAGAAAGAAAATGAATGACCTGATCTTTCATTTCAATATGAGCCCCAATAGATTCATCGGATTCGATGAAGACGCGCAAATCGAGCTGAATAGGTATGTCGCATCTATTCTCGGAGGCGGAGATGTCGAATGATTTACAGGGTAAGGTCATTCTCGGCGACATCCGCCGCGTCTCCCCCACACTGCCGAATGACTTCTTTCAGACGATTGTAACGAGTCCGCCTTATTTTGGCCACAGGAATTATTCCAACTCCGATAATCCAGCAGAGATTGGGCAGGAGAGCGAACCGAGTCAATACATACAGAACCTCGTAGACATATTTAAGGCCCTGAGACCAAGATTGAAGCCCGACGGACTGCTTTGGCTGAATCTCGGTGATACTTATCGCGACAAGTCGCTATTGGGTATACCGTGGAGAGTCGCGCTGGCATTGCAAGAGGACGGATGGATCTTGCGGAGTGACATCATTTGGTACAAACCGAATGCGATGCCCTCATCCGTGACGGATCGTCCCACCACAGACCACGAGTATGTGTTCATGCTTGCCGCAAGTTCTCATTATTATTATGACGCCGATGCTATTCGGGAACCTCACGTAACTTTTTCCGAACAATCAAGAATGCGAGGTGGTCGGAACCATTTCGGAAAAGCGGGCGGAACGCCTGAAGCCGGAAAAAACGCAGGAAACAGCAACTTACACGATGGAAGATGGGACCAGGCATTCAATCCGAAGGGGAGAAATAAGAGAACCGTCTGGGAAATACCTCTAAGCAAGTTCCGAGAAACCCATTTTGCTGTTTTTCCGGAAAAGCTGGTTGAGACGTGCATACTCGCTTCCACGAGGGAGCAGGACTTTGTTCTTGATCCTTTTACCGGTTCCGGCACGACAGGAGTGGTGGCCAGCAGGTTATCAAGGAAGTTTGTTGGGGTCGAACTGGCAGGTGAATACCAAATAATGGCTCAAAGGAGAATCAATGATGCATGTTCACAACAGGAGGTTCACCATGATGCACATCAACGACTTTCCTCGTCCCCCCGACGACAATGGCCGCGGGCTACACTGGTCCGCACGCGTCTATCACCCGACCAATGAGCCGACGCGGGGAACGAACAATGCGGAGGAGGAGGCCCGCTACGCCATGTCCGCGCGCATCTACCGGGAACCGGCAGCCGCAGCTACGCTCAGCGCCGGCGAGCCGCCAACCGTCAACTGGACCGCTGCGCCGCACGAAGCGAGCGCCGGCGAGCTGGACTATTGGATCAACGAGCTGCAGGCCATGCACATCAAGTGGGTCAAGCTGATGGATGACGGCGGCGGATCATCGCTGTTGATCTGCCAGCGCCTGCTGCAGGCCGGCATCATGCCGATCGTGCGCCTGTTCAAGGAACGCCCCAACCCGGCCGGCATTGGCGGCCGCGAGTTCGAGACGGTCAGCCGCCTGGTAGACGTGGGCGTCCGTTACTTCGAAACCAACAACGAGCCAGACCTGCCCGCGGAATGGGAAAACAACCTCATGCCGCCCAACTGGCTCGACATCGTGGTGGACAACTTCATCCGTGACGCGGACCAAATCCTGGGGCGCGGCGGCTTGCCGGCCCTCCCCGCCATGGGGCCGGGCAGCCGTGATAACCCAATCGCCAGGGTGCTGGCGCGTGGACGCCGCGACCTGTTCGAGCGCGGCGCCTGGATCGCGATTCACAACTACACGCTCAACCATCCGCTCGACTATCCCGACGATGCCGTCAACCAACTGGGCGCGCCGCTCAGCCAGGCCGAGTACGATCGCTACGGCGCCTGGTCATGGGATCATCGCGTGCGCGAGTCGGAAAATCCTGAAGACGAGACGATCAACCGGCTGCGTCGCGAAAGAAAGCGCACCGGCATCACCATTTTCGATGACCCCAACTGCTTCCGCGGTTACGAGGCGGCCGGCAAGATGATCTTCGAAACGCTCGGCTTTTACGTGCCGGTCATCAGCACCGAGGGCGGCCCGGTGGTAGGCTGGGGCGACGACAGGCGCTACAACAAGATCATCCCCAGCCAGCAGATGGAAATGCAGACGGAGATCGTGCGCCAGATGCAGAACAATGAGACGCCCGACTGGTACTTCGCCCTATGCACCTGGCTGATCGCTTCACGGCCGTTGGGCGACTTCACGCCGGCCTGGGAAACCATGAGCTGGTACACGCACTGGTGGGATCAGCAGTTCGGCCTCGATGGCCGTCTGCCCATCGTGGACGCGCTCAAGGCGCTGCCCTCCGTGGCCCGCGTGTGGCCGGCCGGAACCCCGCAGACGGCTCGCCTGCAGGGCAGCCTGTGGCTGAACAACGGCCAGGCGCCGGGCGCGGTGCGCCTGCGCCTGCAAGCGGCCGGCCATGCGCCGATCCTGTTGACCACCGCGCCGGGCGGCGCCTTCGACGCCGACGGGCTGGCCGCAGCCGCCTACAGCCTCAGCGTGGCGGACGGCCCCGAAATCGCCGGCGCCATCGCCCTGTCCGTCGGCGAACAGCGCATGCTGAACGTCAGCCTACCGGACGCGGGCCGGGCCGGGGTCTCCACCCTGACCGGCCAGGTGCTGCGCAATGACCGGCCGCAGCCCGGCGAGGAGGTGAAACTGCTGGCGCTGAGCAGCGGCGCGGCGCAGGTCATCGCCAGCCAGACGGTGCTGGGGCAGGGGCGCTTTCACTTTGGCGGGCTGGGGCCGGGCGTCTACCAGGCGCAGTCGGGCAACACAACCTCCGCGGTTGTCACGCTCGACGGCTGGAGCAGCGCCACGGTCAACCTGGCGCTGCCCGCGCCGCCCGATTTCCGCTACCGCGTGACGAGCACCCAGGCAACGCCCGGCAGCCCGCGGCGCATCATCGGTCGGGTTTTCGATACGCAGGGCAATGGTCTGAATGGTATCAAGGTGCAAATGTCCTGGCCCAACCCCGAACCGGACACGCAGTTCCCCGAAACGCTCACCGGCCGCGACCCGTTCAAACCGCAGGGCTTTTACGAATTCCTGGCCTCGGCCGGCCAATTCCAGGTCAAGATCATCCAGGGCGACTGGGAAAGCGACGCCAGCGCGGCCCTCTCCACCGTTGCCGTGCCCGGCCAGCCCGGCGATTCCTTCTACTGGGAGGTGAACTTCCAGTTGCAGCAGGTGGCGCGCAAGCAGAGCGCGGTGCGCGGGCGCATCACCAACCCGCCGGCCGCTGGCGTGATCGTGCTGAGCAGCAGCGCGCTGACATCCGGGCCGCTGCGCCAGGCGCTGTCGGCCAGCGGGGAGTTCGAGTTTCGGGACCTGCCCGCGGGCAGCGATTATGAACTGGCGCTCGAACGTGTGGCCCGCCTGGGCGCCGCCTTTGCCCTGGACGGCGCCAACACCGTGGAGCGCAGCATGGCCCTGACCGCCGCGCTGGCCGGCCGCGTGCTTGGGCTGACGGCCGGCGCCCTGGTGGGCCTCGCCCGCCTCAGTCCCCTCGCCTGGCGCCGTGCAGTCACGGCCGCTGCCGACGGCGCCTACCGCTTCGACAGCCTGCCGCCGGGCCGCTACCAGGTCAGCGCGGGCGACAAGCAGAGCGCGGACATCGTGTTGGCCGAAGGGCAGTCCGCCCAAGTCCCAACTCTGGACCTGACACCCCCGCCGCCTCCTCCGCCGCCGACCCGCAGCATCATTCGGGGCCTGGTGCAATACGTCAGCGGCGGTCTGCTGGCCGGGGCCGCAGTGGAACTGCACCGCGACGGCCTGTTGGAGACGCAAACCCTCAGCGACAGCGAGGGAGAGTTCGACTTCAGCGGGCTGGCGGCCGGCGTCTACAGTGTACATCTGCCGGAATACTGGGAGTCGTCCACCCTGACCCTGGATGGCAGCGCGGAGATCACCGTGACGTTGAGCGTGCCTGATCCAGAGCCGCCGCCCGCGGCGCTGAGCCTGCGCCAGTTCCTGCTGTTGGGCAGGGTCGCCGGCGCACGGGCCGCGTTCGTGCAGGATCAACTGCGCCTCCTGGCGCCTTTCCTGGCGCTGCATCCCGATGTGGCGGTTGGCTTCGATCCGGCGCCGGCCGCCAAAGCGGAGCGCGTGACGATTCTGGGCGACGCGACCCTGGTCAGCTACGCCATCGAGCAGGAGCTGCGCCTGGCCGGCGGCCGGGTCGAGCGCGTCGAAGGCGATCTGTACGCCCTGGCCGACTGGTTGAAGGTCAATCTGTAAGACGCAGGAGGTGAAGCATGAGCGGCCTGTTTTCGTGGATTTCCCGGCTCCTGGGCGGCCTGTGGGGGCGGTCAGCCGCGTCCTTTGCGGGCCTGGCCCTGACTCGCGGCCTGGACGAGCCGATCAATGACGCGACGGCGTATGGGGTCGGCATCGAAGAGGCGCAGCCGGAGTTCGGTAAGGTGTACTGGAAGGCGCGGCGCGTTCACCACCTGACCCCGGAAGAGAACAACTTTCGCCAGCACATCTTCCTGGACATAGTGGATGAGGAAGGCAACCGCCTGCAGGGCGGCCGGGTGCGGGTGCGCTGGCCGGGCGGCGAACAGATCGTCACCCTGGACAAGCCGCCGGGCGAGCCGGCCGGCAATTTCCCCATGTGGAAATACCAGGTCTGCGAAGTCGAGGCGCTGGGAATGTCCGGCGAAGCCCTGCCCAGCGACAAAGTGACCGGGCTGCATACCTCGCACAAGGACGAAGGTCAGGGCGACGCGCTGGGCAATCGCCTCTTTCATCACAGTTTTGCCATTGCTTTCCAGCGCGCTGTGGCCGGCGCGGACGAGGGTGAGCGCGAGAGCGCCATCAGCGGCAGTGTAGCGAACGGCGCCGGGCGCACCGTGCTGCTGGAGCAGGCCGGCGCGGCTGTGACCCAGACCGTGGTGGGCGCAGACGAAATCTACCGCCTGACCGGCCTGACGGCCGGGGAGTACGTGGTCACGGTGGCCGGCTCCGATGTGCGTTCTGCGCCCACGCGGGTGGATGGCCGCAGCAGCGCGGTGGTCAACCTGACCGTGCCGCCCGCGCCGCAGAATCAAAGCAGCGTCAGCGGTCGCGTGCCGCGCGGGGCAGGCGTCACCGTTGAACTGCACATGGGCGCCGCGCTGGCGAGCTGGGCCTCGGTTGCCAGCGATGATCGCTACCTTATCACCGCGCTGCCCGCGGGCCGCTATCGGTTAGGCGTGGCCGGCACGTCCATCCTCTCCGAGGAGTTCGAACTGGATGGGCGCAATTCGCGCCTGCAAGACCTGGAACTGCCAGAGGCGGACAATGGCTCGGTCAAGCCGCTGGCCCACTACGTGCTCTTCGCGCCGCTGAGCACCGCGCAGGGGCAGGTGGATTGGCTAATGGCCGCGCCCTATCTGCAGACCTTTGGCTTGACCGCGGGCGCGCATGTGGAACATGCGAAAATGGCGGCGCGTGTCACCCTCATCGGCGGCGGGCCGGACGCGCCGGGCGCGGCCGTGGAACAGACGCTGGTCGCGGCCGGCTGCCGCGTGGAGCGCATCGAAGGCGAGAGCGAAGACATCGCGGCCGAACTGACGCGGCGCATCCAGTTTGGGCAGCCGTAGCGGGCGCAGCGCGCCGGATCTTGTAAATAAGCCACGCGTTGCGTATAATACGCAGCGCGTGGCTTATTTCTTTATGATGGGGTCAGACGATGTTCGTTGATCGTGAAGCGGAGTTAGCGTTCCTCGATGGCATCCTGGCCCGGCAACATCCGGGACCGGCCCAGTGCGTGCTTCTCTTTGGCCGTCGTCGGGTAGGCAAGACCGCGCTGCTGCGTCACTGGGTACAGGTCAACCATCTCGAACACACCTACTGGGCTGCGGAAAAAGAGCCTGCCGCGCTCCAACGACGTAAGTTGTACGCCCGCGTGCTTGGGCTGCCGATTCGCCAGGCGCCGGTCTTCGAGAGCTGGGCCGAACTGTGGGAGGCGATTGCCCAGGTCATCAAAGAACGCCGCCATGTTCTGATCCTGGACGAACTGCCCTACGCGGCCGAGTCTGATCCTGCCATGCTGTCCGCGCTGCAACATGCGTGGGATCAGCATTTCAAGGATCTGCAGACCGTGCTCGTGCTCTGCGGTTCGCACGTGCGCACGATGGAAACGCTGCAAAGCCGCCAATCTCCGCTGTTTGGCCGGCTGACCGGTCAGTGGGACCTGGAACCGTTACCGTTTGCTGCCCTGCGCCAGTTTCTACCTGACTGGACCCTGGAAGAACGGGTGGCTGCTTACGCCATTGTTGGCGGCGTACCGGCCTACCTGGAGTGGCTCGACCCCACGCGCACGCTGACCGACAACGTGCGTCACGTGATCCTGGCGCCCGGCAGCATGTTCGTGGCTGAACCGGCATTCCTGCTCTACGATGAAGTGCGAGAGCCCCAAACGTACCTGGCCGTGCTCAAGGCGATTGGAGCCGGCAGTCACAGTCTTGACGAAATCAGCAACGCGGCCCTCATCGGCAAGGCGCACCTGTCCGCGCACCTGGCGCGGCTGCAGGAGCTGCGGCTGGTAGAACGCCGCTTGCCGGCCCTCGTCCACCCTTCAGAACGCCACAAATCACGCCAGGGACGCTACCACCTGAGCGACGCCTATTTCCGCTTCTACTTCCGCTTCCTCGCGCCGCACCACGATTCGCTGGCCTTCGAGCCAGACTGGGTCATGCGCCAGGTTCGGCAGGGCCTGCGGGCCTTCGTGGGGCAGACCGCTTTCGAGGACCTCGCCCGGCAGTGGGTTGCCCAACAGGGAAGAACAGGCGCGCTCGGCTTTCGCCCGGAGGTGGTGGGCAGCCACTGGAGCCGCAGCGTGCAGGTGGATGTCGTAGCCGTCAACTGGCAGCAGAAGGCCATTCTGTTGGGCGAATGTAAATGGGGCGCCGATGCGGCCGGACTCGATGTCCTGCGCGATTTGATCGAGGTCAAATCGCCGAAGGTTCTGAAAGACCTGCCAGACGGTGGAACGGGTTGGCAGGTACATTATGCGCTGTTTGCGCGCGCCGGTTTCACCGAGGCGGTCCAAACCGCCGCCGCGGGCGTTCAACTCGTGGATTTGGCGGCGCTCGAAGCAGGTTTGTAGGTCCGGCCAGGAGGCCGGACGATGTTGGACGAGAGAAGCATGCTCTGCGGCGGAGGACGTTGTCACGCCGGAGGCGTGACCTACGGGTGTAGGTCCGACCTCCTGGCCGGACGATGTTGGGCGAGAGAAGCATGCTCTGCGGCGGAGGACGTTGTCACGCCGGAGGCGTGACCTACGGTTCTGGCGTGCTTGGGCATTACTGGCAGGCTGTGGTAAAATCACAACGCTATGCAGCGATGGAAACTTCGGCGTGCGCATCACGCCTGGATCGAAGCCCTTCTCCTGGCCGGCATCATCACGATGGCGGCTTTTTTGCGTTTTTGGCAGTTGACGGACACCCCGCCCGGCTACCACTTCGACGAAGCCTTCGAGGGGTTGGAAGCCTGGCGCCTCCTGCAAGACCCCACCTATCGCCCCATTTTCTTCACCGGTAACTTCGGCGTCGAACCGCTCTTCATCTACCTGACCGCCATCGCGTTCAAGTTCCTGGGCGCCGGCCCGGTGGTGCAGCGCGGGGTTGCCGCCCTGATCGGCAGCCTGACCGTGCCCGCAGTCTGGCTGCTGGCCGTTGAACTGCGCCGCTGGCAGCCGCGCCTGCCTGCCAGCCTGCCCCTGTGGAGCGCGGCCGTGCAGGCCGGGCTTTTCTGGGCCATCAGCGCCAGCCGCATCGGCTATGAACCAGGACTGGCGCCGCTGCTGCTGTGCCCGCTGTTGACCGCGCTGCTGGCCGCCCTGCGCAGCGGTCGGACGGCCGCCTGGCTCCTGGCCGGCGC
>JAYRVL010000562.1:0-6507 GCA_041918575.1 Anaerolineae bacterium
GCCGTTACCCAGGGGCACGGTCAAGGTCACGCTGGCGTCGTCCAACACCAAGAAGGTCTGGCTCGACCAGGTGGTCAAGGGGTTCAACGCCGCGCGGCAGAAAACGGCCGCGGGCAATGCGATCGTGGTGGAGGTCAGTCATGTGACCTCCGGCGCCTCGATGAACGCGATCCTGGCCGGTACGCTGCAGCCGGTGGCCTGGAGCCCGGGCGATCCCTCCTGGGTGGAGCAGGCCAACACGGCGTGGGCGCGCGAGCATGGCAATCGCCCCCTCGCCAGTCAGACCTGCCCGGCCACCATCTTTGCACCGCTCGGCTTCGCCATGTGGCGGCCGATGGCCGAAGCGCTCGGTTGGCCGGACAAGCCGATCGGCTGGGATACGATGGTCGCGCTGGCCGCCGACCCGGACGGCTGGGCCAGCAAAGGTCGCCCGGAGTGGGGCCGCTTTACCTTTGGGCATACCCACCCCGCCTATGCCAATTCTGGTCTGCTGTCCATGACCACCTTCGTGTACGGTATTGCCGGCAAGCAGGACACCCTGACCGTGGCTGATGTCTATGCGCCGCAGGTCAAGGAGGCCATGCAGTTGCTGGAACAGAACACGGCCAAGTACGGCCGTGAGGCGCCGGCTATCCTCGACCTGATGGCGCGCCAGGGCACCAGCTACCTGCATGCGGCGGCCGTGCCTGAGGCAGACGCTGTGCGCTTCAATGTGGAGCGCGGCGCCGAGCTGAGCTTTCCACTCGCCTTCATCTTCCCGTCCGCAGGCACTATTTGGGCCGATCATCCCTACTGCGTCCTGGACAACGCGCCCTGGGTGACGCCTGAGCAGGCCGAAGCGGCCGGCATCTTCCGCAGCTATTTACTTGCCCGCGAGCAGCAGGAGATGGCGATTGACAGCTACCTGCGGCCGCTGGATCGCACCCTCGCGCTCCACGCCCCGCTCGATCTGGCGCACGGCACCGACCCCCGCGTTAGCCTGGCCACGATTCCAGCCCTGCCCAGCCCCAACGCCGACATCAGCGCGGCCGTGATTGACCTGTTCAAGATCACCAAGCGCAAGGCCACCATCTACCTGGCGATTGATGTTTCCGGCAGTATGACCGGCGACAAGATCCAGTCCGCGCGCGCCGCCACCGCTGAATTCCTGCGCCGGCTCGACCCTGAAGATCGGGTGGGCGCCTTGATCTTCAGCAATCGCGTGACTGTGCTGCAAGCCCCGCAGCGCGCGGGCGATGTGGGCGAGGGCCTGGCCCAGCGCGTGCTGGGTCTGACCAGCGGCGGCAGCACCACCCTGCACGATGCCGTTTGCCAGGCCAGTCGGGCGCTGGAGGATCAGCGCCGCGCGGATCGCGCCGCCGGCGCGGCGCGGCTGTATGGGGTCATCTTGCTCTCCGATGGCCGGGACACCGCCAGCACGGTGACGGAAAATCAGATGTTCGCCACCTGCCTGCCATCCAACGCAGAGACCGATGGCATCAAGCTCTTTCCCATTGCCTTCGGCAGCGATGCGGACAAGGACACCCTGGGGCGCATGGCCAGCGCGACCGGCGGCCGGCTCTACACGGCCGACCCCGGCTCGATCAGCGATGTTTATCTGTCCATTTCTGCCGAACAATAGGCGGCGGCGAGCGTCCAAATTTGCTTGACAAATCTGATGGGCACAGGTATACTTGAGTCAGGACGTCGAAGGCATCTCGGAGACCGCGGCCCTCGCGAAGCGCCCGACGTGTTGGAGGATGAATCGCACCGCTATGAAATTCTTGAACGCGGCCATCAGCCGTGCATACGAACCCTGTGAAGGCACTGGGGCGCGCCTGCGCCCTGGTGCCTTTTTCGCTTAGATACAGAAGTCTCGAATACTTTGATTAAGGAGGCTCGTTTGATGGATTCAGGCTTGATCGGTAAGATCGAAAAGGGCAAGCGGTACGCACAGGAGACTGATCGCGTACACGTGGCCTCACTGCGCGTGAATTTTCGCGGGGAGCACAGCGAACACCAGGTGGAGTACAACGAAGGGGCATGGGCCTGTGATTGCAGTTCATTCCAGCATCGGGGTCTGTGCAGTCATGTCATCGCGCTGGAAACCATCTTCACCGGGTACCTGATGCCCGCACCGCTGCCCACTCTGGCCGCTGAGCGAGCGCCCGCCTGAGCGTGGCGCCCATCCACCCCCGGCCGATGTCCCATCATCGTCGCCCCGTTATGGCCGGGGTGTAATCAAGCGGCGCCGCACTGCATCTTCTTGACCAATCGGCAGCCGCACAGAACAAGCGATCGTCCCTCTTGTGTCCTTCGCCTACAACGGGCGGGTCGGGGCAGGTGGTCTTGACCCGCCCGTTTTGTTGCCGGAAAACACGGCTGACAGCCGCATTTTGGAGATCATTTTGAAGCGTTGGCAGTTTTGGTTGGGTGTCCTGGTAAGTGTGGTCTTTCTTTACGTGGCGCTGGCCGGGCTGGACGTGGCCGAGGCCTGGCAGGATATTCGCAGCGCCCGTTACGTCTGGTTGATCCCTGGCGTGCTCGTCTATTTTGTGGCCGTCTGGGCGCGCACCTGGCGCTGGCACTACATGCTCGGCCCGCTCAAGCCGGTGCCGCTCGGCCGCCTGTTTCCCATCGTCTGCATTGGCTACATGGGCAACAACATCTACCCGGCGCGCGCCGGCGAAGTCATCCGCTCCTACGTGCTCAAACGCAAGGAGGGCATCAGTATGAGCGCCTCGCTCGCCACCGTCATCGTCGAGCGGGTGTTCGATGGCCTGGTGATGCTCCTCTTCGTTTTCATCTCGCTGCCCTTCGCGCCCATGCTGCAGGACTTTCGCCAGCCTGTCATCTTTTTTAGCGCCCTTTTCTTCCTGGCTCTCGCGGTGTTCATGATCCTGGCCGCGTCGCCCAGCCGCACGCGCCAGCTCTACGATTTTGTTGCCAACCGCTTCCTGTCTGAACGCCTGCGCCCTCGTGTGGGCGAGCTGTTCGACCGCTTCATGCTCGGCCTCTCGTCGCTGCGCCGCGGCCGCGATGTCTTCATGATCTTCGCCACCTCCATCGTCATCTGGCTGGCCGAAACCGTCAAATACTGGTTCGTCATGCATGCGTTCAACTTCTCCGTTTCCTTCATCGTTCTGATGTTGATGAACGGCATTGTAAACCTGGCTACGACACTCCCGGCCGCGCCGGGCTATGTTGGTACATTCGACGCTTCCGGCATCGCTGTCCTGCGCGCGTTCAACGTGCCCAGCGAGATTGCCGCCGCGTACACCGTTGTGCTGCATGTCGCGCTCTGGTTCCCCATCACCGCCCTGGGCGCCTTCTTCATGTGGCGTGAGCAGATCACCTGGCGCGATTTCGGCGCGGCCACCCAGTCGCGCGAGATGGGTTCGGCGTCATGAAATCTTTACTGAAGAACATAAAGAACATGAAGAACACAAAAAACATGAAGAACATGAAGAACATGAAAAATCTGGGAAATTTGGCATGACCAGCAATCGCTTCAGCAGCCACACGCTCGGCAACGGCCTTCAGGTCTTGATCCAGGAGATGCGCCACGCCCCGGTAGCGTCATTCTGGGTGTGGTATCGCGTAGGCAGCCGCAACGAGCGCCCCGGCCTGACCGGCGCTTCGCACTGGGTGGAGCACATGCTCTTCCGCGGTACCGAACGCTTCCCCAGCGGCGCTGTGCATAAACTGGTTGCACGCGAGGGCGGCACGCGCAACGGCTTCACCTCCCTTGACTACACCGCCTACTTCGAAACCCTGCCCGCCGATCGCATTGATCTGGCGCTGCAGATCGAGTCCGACCGCATGATCCATGCCGCCTTCGCGCCCGACGATGTCGAAGCCGAGCGCACCATCATCATCTCCGAGCGGGCCGGACGCGAGAACTACCCAGGCTTTCTGCTCGATGAGGCCATGAACTCCGCGGCGTTTACCGTTCATTCCTACGGCCATACCGTGCTCGGCTCGCGGGCTGACCTCACCAGCATGACCCGCGACGATCTCTGGCAGCATTACCGCACCTTCTATGCGCCCAACAACGCCATCGCGATCATCGTCGGCGATGTGGACAGCGGCGCCCAATTGGCGCGCATGGCCGAACTGTTCGGTTCCGCGCCGGCCGCCCATGCGCCCATCCCGCTGATGGATATTCAAGAGCCGGCGCAGACAGACATGCGCCGCGTCACCGTCGAAGGCGATAGCCCGGTGGCCTATGTCGAACTGGCCTTCCGCGCACCTTCGGCCCTGCATCCCGATTACTTCGCGCTCACTGTGCTCGACGCCATCTTGAGCGGCGCCAAACCTCCTTCCAGCTTCGGCGGTGAACCGTTGGGGCGCAGCGCCCGCATCTACCGCCGCCTGGTTGACACCGGCCTGGCCGCGGGGGCCGGCTCGGCCATTCGTCCCACGCTTGACCCGCACCTGTTCAGCTTCTACGCCACGGTGCGCAGCGGCCAGAATCCCGCCGCGGTCGAAGATGCGCTCTGGGCGGTGATTGACGAAGCGGCGGCCGGGCATTTTACGGGTGCAGATGTGGAAAAGGCCATCAAGCAGGCGCGGGCGCAGTTTGCCTACGGCAGCGAAAGCATCACCAGCCAGGCCTACTGGCTGGGCTTCAGCGCCGTGGTCGCTTCTTCCGCCTGGCTCAACACCTACCTAGACCAGATCGGCCGGGTGACGGTGGAAGACGTGCGCCGCGTGGCGGCGCTTTACTTGCGGCGTGACCAGTGTACAGCCGGACACTACCTGCCACGCCAGGCGGGCCGCTGATGTTTACCCAGAACCTGTTCAGAACCACGTTGAGCAACGGGCTGACCATCTTGGTCAAGCCGGTTCATACCGCGCCGGTGGCGAGTATTTGGCTGTGGTACCGCGTGGGCAGCCGGCTGGAAACGCCCGGCATCACGGGCGTTTCGCATTGGGTGGAGCACATGCTCTTCAAGGGCACCGACGCCTTTGCGCCCGGCGAGGCCGACCGCCAGGTGGCGCGCGTGGGCGGCATCCGCAATGCCATGACCTGGATTGACTTCACCACCTATTACCAGACGGTACCGGCCGAACACGTTGAGCTGGCCTTGCAGATCGAAGCCGATCGCCTGGCCAACAGCCGGTTCGACCCGGACGAGGTCGAAAATGAGCGCACCGTCATCATTTCCGAACGACAGGGCGCAGAGAATGAACCGCAGTTCTTGCTGGACGAAGAGGTGCGCGCGGCTGCGTTCAAGGTTCACGGTTATCATCACAACACGATTGGCTGGCAGTGTGACCTGGAGCAAATGACGCGACAGGACCTCTACGGCCATTACCGGCGCTATTACACGCCTGCGAATGCCGTGGCCGTGGCGGTTGGGCCTTTCGATGGGCCAGAGATGGCGGCCAAGATCGCTGCTTACTTCGGCGCGATCGAAGCCGAGCCGGCGCTGCTGCCGGAGCGCAGTCAGGAGCCGCCCCAGGCCGGTGAGCGCCGTGTCATCCGCCGCGGGCCAGGCGACACCGTTTATATCGAGATTGCCTACCGAGCGCCGGGCGCCCTGCATCCCGATCATTTCCCGCTGGTGGTCATGGATACGATCCTGGGCGGCGCCCATGCCATGGGGATGTTTGCCAGCGAGGAGCCGAGCCGCAGCTCGCGACTTTATCGCAGCCTGGTAGAAACGGGCCTGGCGGCCGATGTTGGCTCGCAGTTGATTCCCACGGTGGCGCCGTTTCTCTACAGCCTTCATGCCACCGTGCAGGCCCCCACCGCGCCTGCAGAGGTTGAAGCGGCGCTGCTGGCCGAGGCGCAGCGCATGGTGGACGCGCCGGTGAGTCAGGCCGAAGTGACGAAGGCGATCAAGCAGACGCAGGCCGAGTTCGTCTACGGCGCGGAGAGCGTGACCGATCAGGCCTATTGGCTCGGCTTCAGCGAGGTGGTTGCCTCGCAGGCGTGGCTCGATGACTACCTGGCGCGCCTGGCGGCCGTCACCCCGGCTGATGTGCAGCGGGTCGCGGCCGCCTATTTGCAGGCAGATCAGCGCACGATCGGCGTCTTCATTCCAGATACCATGCCGACATGAGGAAACAAACAAAACGCGTATGAACAAACTGGCTGTCCCTGATTCAAGCTCCATCGTGCGGCAGCAGATCAGCAATGGACTGGTCGTGCTGGTGCATGAAAATCATTCCAACCCCTCCGTGGTCCTCAGCGGCTATTTGCGAGGAGGCGCCGTGTTGGAAACGCCGGCCCAGAGCGGCCTGGCCAGCTTCACCGCTTCGATGCTGCGCCGCGGCACGGCTACTCGCTCCTTCGCCGACATCAACGAAAGCCTCGAAGCGGTCGGCGCCTCTCTCAGTGTGGGCAGCGGTCGTCACATCACCGATTTCGGCGGCAAGTGCCTGAGCGAGGACCTGCCGCTGCTGCTCGACATCATGACCGACGTGCTGACCCATCCGGTCTTTCCAGAAGAGCACCTGGAAAAGGTGCGCGGACAGGTGCTGACCGGTCTGCAGGAGCGCGACAACGACACGCGCAGC
>JAYRVL010000563.1:0-1678 GCA_041918575.1 Anaerolineae bacterium
CGTACGCCAAATTCATCCGCTACGCGCTGCCGCTGATCCCGCCGCTGTGCATCCTGGCCGGTCGCCTGCTGGCCGACCTGTGGGATGGCCCGCGGCGCTGGCGGCTGGGGCTGCGTTTGGTCGTGCTGCTGATCATGGCCGCGGGGCTGCTGCACACCCTGGCCTACTTGCAGATCTATCGCCAGCCCGATGTGCGCCTGCAGGCCGCGGACTGGATTCGCAAGCAGATACCGGCCGGCGCGTCTATTCTGGTGGAAAAGGATGAGGGGCTGCTGTTGCACAGGGCCGCCGCTGAGTACGGCCTGGAGGGTTACGAGTGGCGCATCTGGAATCCCTACGAGGTGGCCGGGGTGAGCAGCGTGCGCTACCGGGCGCCGGAAGTCTCGGCCGAACAAACCGAGACCTATTTACAGAATCTGTTGACCACGGATTATGTCATTGCAGGCAGTAGCTGGGCCGAACGCTTCACGGCCGCGGCCGCGCAGTTCCCGGCCCAGGCCGATTTCTACCGCCGGCTCTCCGCCGGCCAGGCCGGCTACCGCGTGCTGAAAACCTTCGAGGTCACGCCCCGGCTCGGCCCCTTCACCTGGGACGACCGCGGCGCCGAACTGACCTTTCGCCTCTTCGATCACCCCGCGGTCGCCATCTTCGTTAAGGCGGAGGAGTCGTCCCATTGAAGGTCTGGGTTGTGGATAAGTGGACAACTGTTCTGTTACGCAGTTGCCCACCAATCCACCGGTAGTTTCGCTCATTTCTGGAGCGATTTGACACAATAGCGGTAGTTGGTGTATATCCTCCAGCAATCTCAATGTTGGAGGCAGCCATGACAAGCGCGCAAATCACTTCCGAACGGATTGACGACGTGCCACTGCTGCTACAGTGGTTGCTCAACATGCACATTGACCAGATCATTGACGCCGTAGTCAAGACACCGCATGGCAACCGGGAAGGGTTAAGCTATGGTCAACTGGCTGTGGTGTTCTTGGCCTACATCTTAACCGAATGCAATCACTTTCTCAGCCCAGTGCGCGAGTGGGTGACCAAGCATGAGCACGTGCTGACGCTGGCTCTGGGTTGGCAGATTCGCGACACCGATTTCACCGACGATCGCTTGGAGGATCTCTTGGACGCCGTGGGCCAAGATGAAGTGGGCGAGGCGCTGGAAGAACAACTGGGCCAGCACCTGATCCGGGCCTATGCGTTGCCGACGGACACGGCCCGGATTGATACGACCACGGTGTCGGTCTACCATCAACCCGAGCAGACGAACCTCTTGGACTACGGCCACAGCAAGGACCACCGGCCCGACCTACGCCAGTTCAAGGAGGTCCTGAGCACGCTTGATCCGCTGGGCATGCCCTTGTGCAGCGCCACGGTGGCCGGGCATTGTGCGGATGACCCGCTCTATCTACCCATCTGGCGCCGGATGGTGAAGATCCTCAGCCGCACCGACTTTCTGGTGGTCGAAGACTGTAAACTAGCCAGCCTGGAGAACCGGGCCCAAATTCAGGATGGCAAAGGTTACTACCTGGCGCCGTTGCCCATGACCGGCGACACGCCGGAAGACCTGCGACACTGGGTACCTCGACAATGTTAGATTAGGTGGGGTCACGTGCTCGGCGTTGAGTACGGAGCCGGCTCGCCGTCGAATGGGCCCGATTGACCAAATGTTGGATGA
>JAYRVL010000564.1:0-1987 GCA_041918575.1 Anaerolineae bacterium
CGAGTCAGAAGGCGAGTCAGAAGGCGAGTCAGAAGGCAAGTCAGAAGGAAAGTAATTGCACGTCATGTTGACACAATTTCTGCGCCGGCAAACGAGCGGCATTCTGGAACCGATTGCGCGGACTATTCGCGTCACCAACATCTCTCCCAATGTCTTGACCGTGATTGGCTTCTTGCTCACGGTCTGTGTGGGAGGCGTCTTGGCCGCCGGTTATCTTCAACTGGGAGGCGTTCTGCTGATTGCGGCTGCCGTCTTCGACGCCATTGATGGCACGCTGGCCCGCGTCAGCAACCGCACCAGCCGCTTTGGCGCCTTCCTCGATTCCACCTTGGATCGCTATTCCGAAGCGGTCACTTTCCTGGGCCTGCTCATTTTCTATACCGGGCAGGGAAGCCGTATCGAGACGATCCTCATCTTCGCCACCCTGATCGGCTCCCTGCTGGTTAGCTACACCCGGGCGCGGGCCGAGGGCTTGGGCATTCACATCAAGTCCGGTTTGTTCACCCGTGTGGAGCGCGTGGTGGTCCTGGTGGTTGGGTTGATTATGGGGTGGATGCTGCCGGTGCTGTGGATTCTGGCGCTGTTGACCAATTTCACGGCCGTGCAGCGCATCTACACCGTTTGGCGCATCACCGGTGGAGAGCAGGGCGGTTGACGTTCGCCCATTCGTCAATCGCTGCTGCCGGCTAATCGAGTTTGGCTCGGTTGTGCAAACTGGGCCGCTGGGTGCGTAGTCTTTTCAGTTTCATGGACGTCTTTCATCATTGAACACAGACGAAAAGCGGGTGCCCACAGTAACATCGCTGTTCGAAGCGGCGTTACTGGAGCGTGCGCGGACTTGTGACCCGCAAGCCCTGAGTCAGGTGTATGACCTGTACGCCGCACGCATCTACAGCTATGTCTATCATCGGGTTGGCGACGCCAGCCTGGCTGAGGACTTGACCGGGCACGTGTTCTTGCGTATGCTCGAAGCCATTCGCAATGACCATGCCTGGACCGCGTCGTTTTCGGGCTGGCTCTATCGCATTGCACACAACCTGGTGGTGGACCATTTCCGGCGTCGCGGCCGCAGCAGCCAGGTGGGCCTGGACGATGCCCCTGATATGCCGAGTGAACGACACGATCCTGTGGACAGCGCGGAGCAGCGCCTGGCAGGAGAGCATTTGCGTGCAGCCATCACCCGGTTGACCGAGGAACAGGCGCAGGTGATTTCACTGCGCTTCCTGGAGGAACGCAGCATTGCTGAGGTTGCACAAATTATTGGAAAGAGCGAGGGCGCCGTCAAAGCCTTGCAATACCGTGCTGTCATCGCCCTGCGCCGCATGATGGAAGGCGAGCAATGAGCGAGTTATCTTTCGATTCCATCTTCGAGGCGTGCTGCGCCCGTATCGAGCAGGGCGCCAGCATCGCCGAATGCCTGGCCAGCTACCCGGAGTTGAACCGCTACCCGGAGCAGGCAGCCGAACTGGCTGAGGCGTTGGCCTTCGTGCCCGCCCTGCACAGTCTGGCCGCTCCGCCTCCGCCCCCGGCCCGCCTGCACGGCCCGATCCGTGATCAGTTTCGCGCCGAAGCGGTTCGCCTGAAAGCGCCGCCCGCGTCGATTCCCGGCCGGCCGGTTGTATCCCCCACACCGCCGCTTCGCCGCCCGGCTTCTGCATCGGATGGCCGGCGCCCGGTCCCCGGTTCAGTGACGCGACGCCCGCGCCCGGCGCAGTCCTGGTGGGAAAGGCTCTTGGCCCTGTTCATGGCCCCGCGGCCGCTCAGCCCGGCCTGGGCCACGGCGCTTCTGCTCCTCACCATCACTACCTTCAGCATCGCCACCCTGTCCGTCTCCGAAGCCGCCCTGCCCGGGGACCCTCTCTACCGGATCAAAATCCTCGGCCGGCAGTTGGCGCGCGTCACCAACATCGCCCTGAACCCGCAAGACGCCGGCGAGATCAACCACTCCTTCGACCAGGAGCGGATACGGGAATTACATGAAACGCTC
>JAYRVL010000565.1:0-19577 GCA_041918575.1 Anaerolineae bacterium
GTCCAGGCTGCGGTAGAGGCCGTTGCTGCCCGTGGCGGCCAGCAGCACGCCGTCGGTTTCCACCACCGCGTTCACCGGCGCCGACACGCTGCTCACGCGCTGCCAGTGGTCGCCCTGGTTGCCGGCTGCGTCTGCCAGCTCACGATCGAGCACGAAGAGGCCGCGACCCGCGCCCGCGAAGATCAGCGCCTCGTTGGCGGCGGTCACATGCACCTGCGCCACCGCGGTTCCAGCGGGCAATCCACGGCCAGGGCCGGTCAGCGCGTCGCCCTGCCAGTAGAAAAGACCCTCTGTGCTGCCGATGAAGACCGCCAGGTCGCGCGCCTGGTCTGCAGCCCGCGCCATTGCCAGGCGGTCCACGGCCAGGCTGGTGATCTGGGCCTGGGACGCCTGCACGTCTGCCCAGGCGAGCGGCAGCTCGCGCCAGGTCTGCGCAGCGAAATCGGCGCGGAAGAGGCGATTGCCGGCCGCGGCCAGGGCCGAATTGCCGTCAGGCGCCAGCGCCAGCGCGTTGATCTGCGCCGCCGGCAGGCTGCCCATGCTCAGCCAGGTGTGGCCGCCATCGGCCGTGAAAAACAACTCCGAGCTGGCGCCGCTGCTCGCAGTAGTCGCCGCCATCATCTGGCCGCCGCTGGAACTGGCGACCAGCCGCTGCACCTGCGCCGCGGGCAGCGTCATTGCCTGCGGCGACGAAACCTGATCGAGCGCCCGGCTCTCGCGCTCACCCAACAGCAGGGCAAGGCCGGCGCCGCTTGCCAAGATCATCAGCGCCATCATCAGGCGCAGTAAACGAACTCCGAACGTCTTGACCGTGGTCATGAGTGTTTGTTTTTTTCCTCCCCAATCCATTACTCGGACGCGTTCAGTCTAGCACCGCGCCCATCCCCACGCATCGGTCACGCTTCTGGGTTTCCCCTGCGCAAACCTCGCACCCCCTCTACGCTGTTGATTACGCCAAAATGCGTACGTGATACGTGATGCGTGACTCTCCCTTCCCCCTTCATCTTTCACTTGAACCAGTAGCCTCCCGCCTTCCACGTAAATCCCCGATCTCCGATCTCTAATCTCCAATCTCCAATCTCCGATCTCCGATCTCCAATCTCCGATCTCCAATCTCCGATCTCCAATCTCCAATCCTCTCTCTCCACACCCCCCTCTCAAGTTGACGCATCTTCAATCTTGTCTTATACTCCAACGCAAGTTGTGGTGTCCCCCTTGCCTCTCTGTTTCTTTTTTCAGTTTTGGAAGGAGTTCACATGCCAAGTAAGCGTCTTCTCCATGTGCTGGCTATCCTGGGTTTGCTCCTGGGCGTAGTCGTGACAAGCGTGCAGGCGAGCGCACCGTCGCGCCCGGCTGCATCTTCCCCCATCTATGGCCCGTTCGTCGGTGAGACGAGCTACCCCACCGTTTGGAATGGCGACATGCGCGACCTACCCCAGGGCAACAACGGCAAGGCTGCGCCAAACCAGCAGTTTCCCCTGCGCCTGACGCCGTCCGAGCAATCGGCGGCAACGTGGGCCGCGGCCCTGAACCCCAATGTGCAGAATTCGCCTGGCGCTGGGCAGATGCCCAACCCCATCATGAACTTCAACGGTATGACCTTCCCCGCCAACGGCGCGGGCTGGCCGCCCGATGTCAACGGCGCGATTGGCCCCAACCACTACGTCGAGACGGTCAACACCTCGGTGGGTATCTACAACAAGACCACCGGCGCCCTCATCAGCGCAGTGACCTTCAACACCTTCTTCACCGGCCCGGCCGGCACCCCGTGCGATGCCAACAACCAGGGCGACCCACAGGCTCTGTATGACCAAACCGTGGGTCGTTGGGTTGTCACTGACTTCGCCTGGTCCGGCGCCACCGGCCCCTACTATCAGTGTATCGCCGTCTCCCAGACGAACGATCCGGTCGTCGGCGGCTGGTACTTCTACGCCCTGCGCGCGGACACTGGCATCTTCACCTCGTACCTGAACGACTATCCCAAGATGGGCGTCTGGTCCGATGGCTGGTATCTGACGGCCAACATGTTCGATCAAATCGGCACCGGCTTTGGTGTGCGCGTGTGGGCCTTGAACCGCACCCAGATGATCGCCGGCGGCGCCTTGCAGGAAGTTCACTTCGACACCTGCACCGATGCCACCTGCGATGCGCTGCTGCCGGCCAACTACCACGGCGCCACCGCCCCGCCCGCCGGCGCGCCGAACTACATGCTGTCGGCCACGCCGCCCGACCTGCTCAAGATGTGGAAGTTCCATGTGGACTGGGTCACCCCGGCCAGCTCCACCTTCACCGGTCCGACCCTGCTGCCGATCAGCGCGTTCGAGCCTGTGACCTACGGCGTTCCGCAGCAAGGCACCACGCGCGTCCTCGACACCCTCAGCTTCCGTTTGATGAACCTGCTGCAGTATCGCAACATGGGCTCCTACGAATCGCTGTGGGCTTCGCACACCGTGGACGTGGTCGGCAAGGCGTCCGTGCGCTGGTACGAAGTGCGCGCGCCCGGCGGCGCCACCAGCGTCTACCAGTCCGGTACCTATGCCCTGGGCGACGGCAATCACCGCTGGATGCCCAGCATCGCCGCAGACAAGGACGGCAACGCCGCGGTGGGCTACAGCGTCTCCAGCTCTACGATGTATCCGGCCCTGCGCTATGCGGGCCGCCGCAACGGCGAGAGTCTGGGCCAACTGCCGCAGAACGAAGCGGTTCTCATCAATGGCACCGGCTCGCAGACGGGCATCAGCCGCTGGGGCGACTACTTCTCGGTGACGCTCGATCCGGCCGATGACTGCACCTTCTGGTTCGCCGGCGAGTATCTGCCCGTCAGCGGCAACAACTGGTACACCCGTATCGGTTCGTTCAAGTTCGCCGCCTGCGGACAGACCCTGGGTACGCTCAGCGGTCGCGTCTTCAACACCGTCACCAATGCCGGCATCGCCGGCGCTCCGGTCACCGTCGTCGGCCCGGAGACGATGACCACCTCCACCGACGCCGCCGGTAACTACAGCGTCAACGTGGTTCCCGGCACCTATGACATCACGGGCGGCCCGCTGCTGCCTGGCTATCCCACCTCGGCGACCGTCACCGGCCGCACGGTCGGCGCTGGCGGCACCACCACCACCGACATCGGCCTGGCGCCGGTGCCGCACCTGGCTTACAACTCTTCCGCGGTGAGCGGCGGCAACGGCAACAGCGTCCCCGAACCGGGCGAGTCCAACCTGCAGATGTTGGTCAACCTGCTGAACGACGGCGCCACCACCAGCACCGGCATCAACGCCGTGCTCTCGACCTCGACGGCCGGCGTGACCATCTCGCAGAACACCTCCGCCTACCCGAACATCCTGGCCGGCGGCAACGCGAACAACAGCACGCCGTATGTCTTCTCGATGGCGGCTACGATGCCCTGCGGCACGATCATTGACTTCCAGTTGGACGTCACCTCGACGCAAGGCCCGTACACGATCAACTTCAGCCTTTTGGCCGGCAGCCCGCAGCCGCCCACCGCCTATTTCTTCGACAACTTCGAGAGCGGCGTCAACGGCTGGACCACAGGCGGCACGCAGAACTTCTGGGCGCAGGTGACCAACCAGTCGTACAGCCCCACCCATTCCTGGCACGAAAGCCCGTCCGGCGTCTACCCGAACAACATGAACTCCTGGGTGCGGTCGCCGGTGATCAACCTGAGCGGCAAGACGAATACCTCGGTCTCTGCCTACTTCCTCCATGCCCTCGAATCCGGCTACGACTACGCTTACCTCGAGTATTCGCTGGATGGCGGCACGACCTGGGCTCCATCTTACCTGGCTCGCTTCAATGGCGTGACGCAGAGTTGGGCGCAGACTGCCGTTGCCTCGCCGATGCTCGACAACCAGTCGAACGTGGCGCTGCGCCTGCGCGTCACCTCGGACAGCGGCGTGGTGGCCGATGGCATCTACATGGATGACTTCGCGGTCAACTACACCCCCATCACCTGCGAGCCGCCGACGCCCACCGCGGTACAGCTCAGCAATGTCGGCGCAGCCGCGCCTGCGCTGCCCTACGGCGCGATGGCGGCTGCGCTGGGCCTGCTGCTGGCCGCTGGCGCAGTGGCCTGGCGTCGTCGCACGGCCTGAGAGCGACTGAAATCGCGCCTGATGGGCGCACCGATGCAGGACGTCCCCGTGCCCTGACATGCTGAACACAGAAGGCGGTCTGTCGTACTGACGGGCCGCCTTTCATTGATCAGAGATCAGATTGCACTTTTTCCGCTTTGTCGTGTACAATCTGCCCCTATGGAACAATCCCAGATTCGTAATTTCTGCATCGTAGCGCATGTGGACCACGGCAAGAGCACCCTGGCCGACCGCCTGCTGCAACTGACCGGCACGGTTTCCGATCGCGATATGACCGAACAGGTGCTGGACTCGATGGACCTGGAACGCGAGAAAGGCGTCACCATCAAGGCCTCCGCGGTGCGCATGAGCTATACGGCCGGCGACGGCCGAACATACGAAATCAACCTGATTGACACACCCGGCCACGTGGATTTCTCCTACGAGGTGTCGCGTGCGCTGACGGCCTGCGAAGGGGCGGTGCTGGTGGTGGACGCCAGCCAGGGCATCGAAGCGCAGACGCTGGCGAATCTTTATCTCGCGTTGGAACACGATCTGGAGATCATCCCGGTCGTCAATAAAATTGACATGATTGCCGCGCGACCAGACGAGGTGGCGCAAGAGATCGGCGAGTTGATCGGCACGCCTATCGAGGACGTGATTCGTATCTCGGCCAAAGAGGGCCTGAACGTGACCGCCGTGCTGGAAGCGGTGGTCGGCCAGGTGCCGCCGCCCCGCGGCGACCCGGCGGCGCCGCTGCGCGCCCTGGTGTTCGACAGCCACTACGATGCGTACAAAGGCGTCGTGGCCTATGTGCGGGTCTTCGATGGCTCATACAGCCTGGGATCGAATCTCAAGGTCATGTCGAGCGGACAGCGCGTCGAGCCGCTGGATGTCGGCGTGTTCGGCCCGGGCATGGTCCCCACCGGCGCCCTGTCGGCCGGCGAGGTGGGCTACATCGCCACCGGCCTCAAGTCGGTGCGCGACTGCCGCGTGGGCGACACCCTCACCACCTGGCTGCACAGCGCGGACGCGGCCTTGCCCGGCTATGAACCGTCCAAGCCGATGGTGTTTGCCGGGCTGTACCCGACACGCGGGGAGGACTATGCGCTGCTGCGCGACGCCCTGGAAAAGCTGCAACTCAACGACGCCTCGCTCATTTTCCAGCCGGAGAGCAGCCAGGCCCTGGGTTTTGGTTTCCGCTGCGGCTTCCTGGGCCTCTTCCACATGGAGATCATCCAGGAGCGGCTGGAGCGGGAGTACGACCTGGATGTACTCTTTACCGCGCCTAGCGTGGAGTACCAGGTGACGAAGACCAATGGCAGCGAGATCCTGGTGGACAACCCGGTGGAACTGCCGCCCGAAAGCGAGATTACGGAGATTCGCGAGCCGTGGATGAAGATCACGATTTTCACGCCGGTGGAATACATCGGCCAGGTGATGGACCTGGCGACAAAACGTCGCGGCGAGTTCGTGAATCAAGAATACCTGGACGAGCGCCGGGTGCTGCTGACCTATCACATCCCACTGGTCGAAATCCTGGTGGATTTCTACAACGATCTCAAGGCGCGCACGCGCGGTTACGCCAGCATGGACTACGCGTTCGACGATTATCGCGTGGCCGACATGGTGCGCCTGGATGTGCTCATCAATGATATTCCGGTGGACGCGCTGTCGGTCATCGTGCATCGCGACCAGGCTTTCCAAAAAGGGCAGCGCCTGGTCAGCAAAATGAAAGAGGTCATCCCGCGCCAGCAGTACGAGGTGCCGATTCAGGCCGCGCTGGGCAAGAAGATTATCAGCCGGGCCAACGTCAAGGCCTATCGCAAGGATGTGCTTTCCAAGTGCTACGGCGGCGACATCACACGCAAGCGCAAGCTGCTGGAAAAGCAAAAAGAGGGCAAGCGCCGCATGAAGATGGTGGGGCAGATCGAGATACCGCAGGACGCCTTCATGTCGGTCCTCAAATTGGACGAAGATTAGCCAACGTCGTGATTGGGAGATCGGATCGTGCAACGAGTAGAAGAAATGCCGGTGTCGTTCCTTGACGCTGCCTTGATGGCCGACATCAAGGCCACAGTGGCTTGCAGCGCGCCTGGAGCGCAGATCATCCTGTTCGGCAGCCGCGCGCGCGGCGATGCAGACCCGGAATCAGACTACGATCTGCTCATCCTGGCGCCGGCGGGGTTGACACATGAGGCAAAGGAATGCCTGCGCGATTCTCTGTATGACGTAGAATTGGCTCACAATGTTGTTTTGTCAGTCTTCGTCTATGATCTGATCACGTGGGATTTGCCAATCTACCGGGCCATGCCGCTGCATCAGCATATTGACCGGGAGGGCGTCGTGTTATGAATGAGGTCAACCTTGACCTTGTCCGCCATCGTTTGCAGCGTGCCTTCGAGGCGCTCGAAGAAGCCCAGTGAGGTTGACGTTGCCCAATGGGCCGTGCAGGCACAAGAAACGGTTGCCATCGTGATCAGCCTGGTCGAGCAGACTTTGGCAACAGGATGAGATAGGAGGATACCTTGTCTGCGACAGCTCCAACTCAAGATAATGGGCGCCAGGCCCAGTTGACTCCCATGCAGGTCTTTCTGCTGCTGGCGGTGCTGGTCGCGGCCCTGGCGCTGCGGCTCTACAACAACAACTGGGATGACTATCAGCACGCGCATCCGGACGAACGTTGGATCGTGATGGTGGCCGGCGACATGCACATGCCGCACCACATCTCCGAAGCGCTCGACCCGCGGCGCTCGCCCTTCAACCCGTTGTGGAATCCGCAGCAGCGCGCGGTGCGCCATTTTGCCTACGGCCACCTCCCGCTGTACATCCTCACCGCCATGGCCGCGCTCGTTCATGCCGCGGGCGAGGCGCTGACCAACCTGGGATTGCCCGGTTCTGTGACCCACTGGCTGGTAGCGGCCAACACCTACGACGGCCTCAACCTGCTCGGCCGCGTGCTCTCGGCCCTTTTCGACACCGGTTCCGTCTACGCCATCTTCCTGATCGGTCGGCGCGTCTACAGCACGCGCGTCGCGCTCCTGGGCGCAGCCTTCGCCGCGTTCACCGTAACCGCCATTCAGCTCAGCCATTTCTACGCGTTCGATCCGGTGGCTGCTTTCTTCATCGTGGGCGCCGTCTACGGCGGCGTGCGCATGGCGCAGGATGGGTCTTTATCGGCCTCGCTGCTGGCCGGGGCCATGGCCGGCGCCGCGGTCTCCTCCAAGTTCAGCGCCTTGCCCATCCTGGCGGCCCTCTTCGTTGGCGCCGGCGCGCGCTACTGGACGGTCATATCCATCAACCGCAACCGGCCAGACCGCGTGCGTGAGGATTACGAGACCGCCTTGACCACCAATCAGTTCGCCCAGGCGTTCGGTCTGGCCCTGATTGCCCTGTCTGCAGCCATCATCGTCTTTGCGCTGACCTCGCCCTTTGCCGTCATTGATTGGCCCAACTACCGCATCTCGGTGATTGACGAACAGGGCGCCATGGTGCGCGGCGACGCCGATTTCCCCTACACCCGTCAATACCGCGGCACTCTGCCCTTCATCTACAACATCGAACAGCAGATGCGCTGGGGCATGGGATGGCCGCTTGGCCTGCTCGCCTTCACCGGCCTGGCCTGGGCTTTGGCGCGGGCGCTGGCCGGTCGCGCCAGCCCCGCCGAGTGGGTCCTGCTGGCCTGGTGTGTGCCCTATTTTGCGCTGACCGGCCTTTTCATGGTCAAGTTCATGCGCTACATGCTGCCCTTACTGCCGTTCTTTGGCCTGATGGGCGCCGCGCTGTTGGAACGCATCTGGCGCCGCCAAAGCTGGATCGAGGTCTATCGCCGCGCGCGCGATCAGATTTCCGCAGCCAGCTACCAGGACGCCGCGCTGGATCCGTCGGCATGGGTAGGTCGCGGCGCCGGCAACACGGTTGACATTCAAGAGGTGGTTCAGGCGCGGCCCTGGTGGGCCTGGCTTGCCCCCGCGGTCGGCTTGTTCGTCCTCATCGGCTCAGCCGTCTGGGCCCTGGCCTTCGTCAACGGCGTTTACGGCCATGGACACCCGTGGATCACCGCCTCGCGTTGGATCTACGAAAACGTACCGAAGAACAGCGTCATCCTGGCCGAACATTGGGACGATTCGCTGCCCAAGGACTTGCAGAGACCGGCAGGCTATTTTCGCGGCGCGTTCGGCTACCGCGTCACCGACCTGCCCAACTACGAAGAGGATACGCAGGCCAAGTTCGAGACCATCAAGCGTATGGTCAACGAGGCCGATTACATCATTCTCGCCACCAATCGCCTCTATCGCTCCATTCCGCGCCTGCCCCAGCGCTACCCCATGACCACACGCTACTACGATCTGCTCTTCGCAGGCGAGTTGGGCTTCGAGCTGGTGCAGGAATTTTCATCGCGCCCACGCCTCGGCCCCGTTGAATTCAACGATGATAACGCGGATGAAAGCTTCACCGTCTACGATCACCCCAAACCGATCGTCTTCAAGAAAACAGCCGCCCTGACCGACGCCGAATGGCAAGACAAGCTGGGCAATAGCTGGCAAGGCGCCATCGCCGGCTACACCGGCGGCAAATCGGCGCTGTCGCTGCTGTTCGATCGCCTGGAGGGCCGCACCACGCCTGCCGCCGCGCCCGCGGGCGAAGGCGCCAGCGGCAAAACCCTTCTGCTCGATCGCCCCAGCGAAGAACTGCCCGCCCCCTACGACCTGCGCTGGAACCGCCTGGCCACCAACTCTGCGCCCATCGCCATCATCGTCTGGTGGTTGGCGATCATGCTCGTCCAGCTCGTCTCCTGGCCCCTGGCCTTCAGCGTTTTTCGTCACCTGCGCGACCGCGGCTACCTGCTGGCTCGCCTGCTCGGCTGGCTGCTCATCGGCTGGCTGGTCTGGATCGTCGCCAGCCTGCACCTGCCTCTCGTCGGCAACAACCTGCTCACCATCGGCGCCAGCCTGATCCTCATCGCCCTCCTCTCCCTGGCGCTCTGGCGCCGCAACCGCGATGAGATGACCGCTTTCGCCCGCGCCAATCGCGGCCTCCTGATCGTCAGCGAAGTGGTGTTTGGCGCCGCATTCTTGCTCTTCGTCTTCATCCGCATGCTCAACCCCGACCTGTGGCAGCCCTGGCAGGGCGGCGAAAAATTCATGGAGTTCGCCTTCCTCAACGCCACCGCGCGCAGCGCCTGGATGCCGCCGCTCGATCCCTACTTTGCCGGCGGCTACATCAACTACTACTACTACGGCTATTTCCTGGTGGGCATCTTCATCAAGCTCACCGGCATCGCCCCCTCGGTCGCCTTCAACCTCGCCGTTCCTACCCTTTTTGCGGCCACAGCCGCCGGCGCCTTCTCCCTGGTCTACAACCTCGCGCCGGCCAGCGCGCAGGGCCGCGGACCGTTCTGGCGTCAAGGCATCGGCCCCGGCCTGGTCGGCAGCCTGTTCGTCGCCGTCATCGGCAACCTCGACTCCATGGGGCAGGTGCTGCGCCGCCTGGCCGAGCAGTCCCAATCGCCCTTCCAAAGCCAGATTCCCGGCCTGCAAACGCTCGTGCGTGCGGCGTCCGGCGCGCTGCGGCTCTACAGCACCGGCGGCCGCCTGCCTGCCTTCGACTGGTGGGCGCCCAGCCGCGTGCTGCCTGGGACGATCAACGAGTTTCCGTTCTGGAGCTTTCTCTTTGCCGATCTGCACCCGCACATGATGGGCATGCCGTTCACCATCCTGTTCCTGGCCCTGGCGCTCAACCTGGTGGCCGGTTACGGCGCCGGGCTGAGCGGCGACCTGGTCGGCACGTTCCTTTCCTTCATCTTCATCCCCCTCAGCATCGGCGCGCTGGCCGCCATCAACACCTGGGACCTGCCCACCTACCTGGGCGTGGCGGTGCTGGCCTTCCTCATTCGCGACTTCCGCGCCGTTGGCCGCGTGCGCATCTGGCCGGTGCTCGCCTTTGCCGTGGTCGTGGCCGGCCTGGCCTACGGCCTTTATCTGCCCTTCTTCCAAAACTACGAAGCGGTGGGCAGCAGCGGCGTCGGCCTGGTCAAGGGCAAGACCGAGCTGGGCAAGTGGCTGCAGATTTGGGGCTTCTTTGCCTTCCTCGCCATTAGCTATCTCATCGTCGAGCTGCGCCGCCGCGGCCATGAGCAGACCGGCGCGCAGGCGCGTTCGCCCGCGCTGGTCCGCTGGCTGCGCATCATGGCCGATCAATGGGACCTGGCCCCGCGCGTCGCCGCCCTGCACGCGGCGCTGGTCAAGCAAGCCGCGCCCGCCTATCTCTTTGGCCGCCTCTTCGTGGCGCTCGTGGCCCTGGCGGCTGTGGCCCTGGCGCTCCTGGGCTATTGGGCGCCGACGCTCCTGCTGCTGCCCCTGCTGGTGGCCGGGCTGCTCCTCTTCCGCCGCGATGTCACCCCCGAGCGCACCTTCACCGTGCTCCTGATCTTCACCGGCCTGCTGGTCGCGATGGGGGCCGAGTTCGTCTTTCTCAAAGATTTCCTGTGCGGCTGCTCGGCCGATGGCAAGACCGTGGGCGACTTCTACCGCATGAATACCCTGTTCAAGTTCTACACTCAGGTCTGGGTGCTGCTCGGCCTGGGCGCGGCCGCGGCCCTGCCCACCCTGTGGGAGGCGCTGGACAAGCGCTTCAGCGCGGGCTGGCGCATCGCCTGGAGCGGCATCTTCGTGGCGCTCATGGCCTCGGTGCTGGTCTTCCCGCTGCTGGGAACCCCGCGCCGCGTGGATGACCGCTTCCCCGGCACGCGTCCGGCCATCGGCACCCTGGATGGCATGGCCTTCATGACCGTCGGCGTCTACACCTGGCCGGATCAGAACAACCAGATTCACCTGCAGTACGATTACGACGCCATTCAATGGCTGCTGAACAACGTCGAAGGCAACCCAGTGGTGGCCGAAGGGCGCATTGACTACTACCGCGAGGGCGGTATGCGTGTAGCCAGCTTTACCGGCCTGCCCAGCCTGCTCGGCGCGCACCAGGGCGAGCAGCGCTACAGCTACCTGGTGGGGCAGCGGGAGAATGACGCACGTGAGTTCTTCACCACGGCGGACATCGGCCGCACCCAGGATCTGATCCGGCGCCTCAACATCCGCTACATCTACGTGGGCCGCCTGGAGCGCACCGTCTACCCGGCGGAGGGCATCGCCAAATTCGAACAGATGACTCAGCAGGGGCTGCTCTCGGCGGTGTATCGCAACCAGGAAGTGACGATCTACCTGGCGCCCTGAGCCTCGCGTGTCAGCACACACCGAATGATGATTTTCAAGAATTAAACCGTACAACGCAGATCAGCGTTAATCCCCTTGAAACGGTTGTCCGCTCATTTTCTTGATTTTCATCATTCTGGCGCCGTGAACGCATTGCGCGTAATGTCGGCGCGCTGACCGCATCTATTAACCGGACGCCGATCGGGGAGGCACTGAGCACTGTCAACACCATCCGACCCGCTGGAACGTGACCAATTTGCGGCGCTTTACCAGGAATTCCTGCCGCGCGTGCTCAACTACCTGCGCGTACGCGTGGGCGACGAAACGCTGGCCGAGGAACTGACCGCGGCCACCTTTACGCAGGCGTTCGCCAAACGCCGGCAACTGCGCAATGTCGCGGCGTTTCCGGGCTGGTTGTTTCGCATTGCGCACAACGAACTGGCGCAGCACTTCCGGCGTCGGGCCAACCGGCCGACGTTGACGGTGGATTTCGATTTCCTGGTTGCGCTTCCATCGTCTGAACCTGACCCTCACCAGGTCGTCGTTCAGCAGCAGCAGGCGCAGCTTCTCCTGCAAGCCCTGCGCTCGCTGACCCCGCGTGAGCAGGAGATTCTGGATCTGAAATTCGTGGCCGGACTGAGCAACGTGCAGATTGCCGAAGCAACCGGCTTGACCCCCAGCAACGTCGGCGTCATTGTCTTCCGTGCCCTGCACCGGCTACGCAATGACCACACCAACATGCGAGGTTGATGATGTTTGCCCGCAGGGATGATAGGGATGATAAGGAACCGATCAGTGACGCGGAGTGGGCCGCAGCCGACGCCCTGGAAGCCGCCTGGGAGAGCAATGTGCAGCCAGGCGCCGACCTGCTGCCGCTGCTGTCCACGGCGCAGCAGTTGACCAGCCTGGCAGCCGCCCTGCCGCCGCCTTCACTGGCGTTGGCGCAGCGGGTGCGCCGGCTGGCAGCCGCACCCGCGCCCGCCGCGCGCCGCCTTGATTCGATTTGGGCGCCCCGGCCCTGGCTGCGCGCCGCGGCCGTGGCGGCGCTGGTTCTGCTGGCCCTGTCCCTCTTCACCGCGCCGGGCCAGCGGGCCATGGCCGCACTCATGGCCTCGTTCAGGTTGGGCGACAACGCGGGTCGCGATGTGCAGATCAACGTGTCGCCAGACCAACTTCCCACAGGCTCCCAGTACGCCGGCGCACGCGCCGAAACCCTGGCAAACCTGGACGCGGCGCGCGGCCGCGTACCCTACCCCCTGCTGGAGCCGGGCTGGCTGCCGCCCGGTTACACCCTGCACAGCGTGTCGGCCGTCTCTTACACCAACATGCCTGATTGGTTCCCGCAGCCGCTTTACATCGAGACCGCTTATCGTACGACGCCGGCGCCGGCTGTCAGCTTCGACCTGACCTTGCGTCAGTTTGGCGTGGCGCTTGGCGAAACGGGGCGCATTCGCACCCTGCGCTTCGATTCTGTGGATGTCAGCTCGATGCAGGAAGTGCAGGTCGCAGGTCGGCCCGCCCTCCTGCTCACGCTGGGGCAGCTTGATGATGGCGCTTCTGTGCGCGAACTGGTCTGGCAGCAAGGCGACGTGATGATCGAAATTCTAAGCCAGTCCCTCAGCCCGGACGACATGCTGGCCGTGGCGGCATCGCTGCGCTGACTTCGCAAGTTCTTGTGGGGTATCATGATTGCTGTACTCTCATTCTGGATCGTTGTTCAACTCATCGCCCTGGCTGCCCTGCCGCTGACCTGGCGCCTGTGCAGCCGGCTGCCAGACCGGGGTTACGCGCTGGCAAAACCGCTTGGCCTGCTGCTCGTCACCTACACGCTGTGGATGGGCGCCAGTTTCGGCTTTTTGCGCAACAGCCTGGGCGGCGTCATCCTGGCGCTCTTGCTCGTCGCCGGCCTTTCAGCCTGGCTGCTCTGGCGTGACGACGCCGGCGCCGCCCCCATGCTGGCCTGGCTGCGCCAGCACATCCGCCTGATCCTCATCACCGAGGCGCTCTTTGCCGCGGCCCTCGCCATCCTGGCCTACTACCGCGCCTTCGATCCCGCCATCGCCGCCACCGAGAAACCGATGGAGCTGATGTTCCTCAACAGCGTCCTGCGCAGCGAGCGCTTTCCGCCGCTGGACGCCTGGCTGTCTGGCTACAGCATCAGCTACTACTACTTCGGCTACGTCATGCTGGCCGCCTTGACGCAGCTCAGCGGCCTGACGCCCGCGTTCAGCTTCAACCTGGGATTGGCCACCTGGTTCGCCCTGATCGTGCTGACCGCCTTCAGCGTGGGCTACAATTTGGCGGCGTTCCTGCCTGGCGCGGGCCTGCGCGCGCTGCGCACCAACGTGCTGACCGGCTTCCTCGCCGCGGTCTTCGTCGTTGTCATGGGCAACCAGCAGGGCATCCTGGAGTTTGCCTACCACAACCGCCTCGTGCCCGCAGAAGCGATCCAGGCCCTGGACATCAAAGAAATGACCGTCAGCGCGCCCACCGGCCAATGGAACGTGGGCGAACATTGGTGGTGGTGGCACGCGTCGCGGGTCATTCATGACCGCGACCTGGCGGGCAACACGATCGAGGTGATTGACGAATTTCCCAATTTCAGCTTCATCCTGGGCGACATGCACCCGCACGTGCTGGCCCTGCCCTTCGTCATCATGGCGATCGGCCTCGCCCTCAACCTGATGCTCCACGTCAGCCAGATTCCGGCCGCCGAAGAGCCTTTTTCGCTGCGCAGCGCGTTCGGCGCCCTGCCGTCGCTCTTTCCCCTCGGCAGCCTGGGTCTGGCGCTCTACGCGCTCGTGTTGGGCGGCCTCAGCTTCCTCAACACCTGGGACTTCCCCATCTACCTGGCGCTGACCGTGGTAGCCGTGGGCGTGGCCCTGGCCCAACAGCGCCGCGCCGCAGACGGCTTCGTGATCGGCCGCAGCCTGGCCCTGGGCGCGCTGCTCGGCCTGCTCGGCGTCGGCCTCTATCTGCCTTTCTATCTCGGTTTCCAGTCGCAGGCCGGCGGCCTGCTGCCCAACCTGCTCTTTCCCACCCGCCTGAGCCAGTTCGTGGTCATCTTTGCCCCCTTCCTGGCCGCCGCCCTGGCCTATGCCGCGTTCCTGACCCTGCGGGCTGGCCCGGCCCTGGTGCTGCGCCGCAGCCTGGCCTGGCTGCCCTGGACCCTCGGCCTGCCCCTCGCGCTCGTGCTCTTGATGCTGCTCCTGGCTCGCGTGGTACCCTCCTTCCAGTCCTTCGTGCGGGAACTGCTGGCGAACCCGGCCGTGCAGGCGCAGACCGGCGGCGCCGACGCCAACGCCCTGCTCGGCCTGGCGCTGCGCGTGCGCCTGGCCAGCCCGTGGACATTCCTCTTCCTGGCCGGCCTGCTCGCCTGGCTGGCGGGCCTTCTGAACGTGCAGATCACCGCAGACAGTGAGCCGGCCCCACGCGCCGCCTCGACTGCGCCGGCGCGGCCGCTGGCGGTCACCTTTGCCCTGCTTCTGCTCGGCCTGGCCCTGCTGCTCACCTTTGCGCCCGAATTCGTCTATCTCAAGGACAACTTCGGTACGCGCATGAACACCGTTTTCAAGTTCTATTACCAGGGCTGGACTCTGCTGGCGTTGGCGTCCGCGTTCATCGCGACCTACTTGTGGCAGGAACGCGGACAAACCCCGCTGCGCAGCGTGGCCCTGGCGCTGTTGGCGCTCCTGACCCTGACCGGCCTCTACTATCCGGTGGCCGCGGGCTACAGCAAGGCGGGCCGCTTTGCGCATACCCCCACGCTCGACGGCCTGGCCTACCTGCGCCAGGCCAACGCAGGCGATTACGCCGCCATCCAGTGGGTCAACACCCATGTCAGCGACGCCCGCGTCATGCTGGAGGCCAGCGGCGGCTCTTACGATCGTGACGGCGCCGGACGCTTTTCGATGAGCACCGGCATCCCCACCCTGCTGGGCTGGGACGGACACGAGGCGCAGTGGCGAGGTCGCGCCTATGGCGACATGGTCCGGGGACGGGCCGAAGCGATCGAGGCGATCTATCGCACGGCCACCGCCAACGAACTCAACTCGCTCCTCAATCAATGGGGCGTGGATTACCTCGTGGTCGGACAGCTCGAGCGCAACAAATACCGCCTGCAGCCCACCGCGCAAACCCGCCTCGACCGCAGCCTTGACCTGGTTTACGATCAGGACGGAGTGCGCATCTATCGGCGCCGCGGCGCCATCGTGACCCAGCCCCCGCCCATCGGCCCTGTGGCCGCAGCCGCGACCGTGGGCGGCGCCAATCCTTGAAACTCGCCACGGCTTTCACCCCACACGCTTTGCAGGACGATCATTCGAGATTACTATGGTTTCTTCGCACATCATGACGCCATCATCTGCCGCCGAAAATCCCACAGCAACCTGGGCCGATTGGCTCACCCTGGAACGAGCGGCCTACCTGGGGATTGCGCTGCTGGCCCTGTTCGTTCGGTTCTTCAACCTGGGGCTACATCCCCTGGGTGACGCCGAAGCGCACCAGGCTCTCACCGCCTGGCGCCTGGCGCAGGGCGACCCGCTGGAAGGGATGGTCAGCGCAGTCAGCCCGCTCCTCCTGTCGCTCAATCATCTGCTGTTCCTGCTGACGCTGGGCAGCGATTCCCTGGCGCGTCTGTGGCCGGCCCTGGCCGGCGCTGCCCTGACGCTGCTGCCCTATGGCCTGCGCCAGGAAATGGGCCGCCGCGCCGCGCTCATCAGCGCCCTCCTGCTGGCGCTTTCGCCCACCGCCGTCTTTTTCTCCCGCGCCGTGGATGGGCACAGCCTGGCCCTGCTGGGCGCGCTCCTGGCCCTGGTCGCGCTGACGCGTTACCTGGCCGGCGCCAACTCCTGGGCCGCCTGGGCCGGCATCGGAATCGCCATCGCACTCAGCAGCGCCGCGGGCGGCATCACCGGCGTGCTGGCCCTGCTCCTCGGCCTGGCCTGGTTTGCCCGCAGCCAGGTCAATGACCTGCCGTCGCGCCTGCGCACCCTGATTCAGGCCGCCGTCGCACCGGCCCTCTCGGCGTTCGTGCTCGGCGCCACCTTCTTGCTCACCTTCTGGCCCGGCCTGGGCGCCGCCGCCGATCTTTTCGGCCAGTGGCTGCTGCACATCACCCCGCCCGCGGATGCGCCGCCTTTCTGGTGGCCCCTGCTGCGCCTGCTGCTGGATGAGCCGGTCATCCTGTTCGGCGCGCTGCTCGGCCTCGGCTTCTGGGCCGCCAATCCGGCGTTCCGCCAGGGCCTCACCTGGCCCGTCAAGACGGCGGCGCTGTGGGGCGGCCTGGCCCTGCTCCTGGCGCTGTTCGGCCGCCAGCCGGCCGATGGCGTGCTCATGGCCGTGCCCCTGGCCCTGCTGGCCGGTCAGGCCTTCGATGCGCTGCTGACCCGCGTGCAGGAAGGCCCGGCCTGGTCCGAAGAGTGGATCGTCATGGCCTCCAGCCTGGCGCTCATCGTTACCTACCGCCTCTACCTGGCGAGTTGGGGGCTGGACGGCCAGAGTCAGCACCTCCTGGCCGCGCTCATCATCCTCGCCCTGATCCTGGTGCTGTTCGTGCTCAGCGGCTTCTGGCTCGGCGGCCGCGCCACGCTGGGGGTGCTGGCCCTGTTCGTTCTTATCGCTGTCAGCATCGGGCAGATCGGCCGTTTGTGGGCGCTCAACCATGATCCGCTCTCGCGCCCTGCGCTGCTGGCCTACCAGACTGTGACCGCGCCCGATGCGCGGGTCTTGAACGCCACGCTGGTCAACCGTTCGGCCCATCGTTATGGCGATGAGCGCCGTTTCCAGGTGGATGTGGTGGACGGGCCAACCAGCGACATCGTGCGCTGGTATGTGCGCCAGTTCCAGCGGGTGCGCCTGGTGACTGCGGCCACCGCGGGCGATGACACCGACGCCGTGGTTGGCCCGCGGGTTGACGACCCGGCCGCGCCCGCCTCCGATTTCGTCGGCGCGCCCTACATCATCACGCAGCGCTGGACGCCCGCGGGGCTGAGCGGCGCGGCCCTGTTCCGCTGGCTGCTGAGCAACGAAACCCGGACGCCTGCGCAAGAACAGGGCGTGGTGCTGTGGGTGAGGGCGACGGAGTAGGGCAGAAGAACAAAGCGCTTTTAGAAAGAGCCATCTGAAATACAGAGCAATCATCTGGCGATAGCCTGGAATCTTGCTAAACGATTATCGAGGGTAAGATGCAAAACGTAGGAATCATGGAAAATTTGGACGCGTCATTCAGCAAGCGTTTCAACTGGAATCTGGAGAAGACCGCCTGGACGCTGCTCCTGATCCTGGCGGTGGTTACGCACCTGTACATGCTGGGGGTGCGCGCCATGAGTCACGACGAGAGCCTGCACGTGCTCTATTCCTGGAAGCTGTACGACGGCCAGGGGTATCAGCACCAACCGATGATGCACGGGCCGTTCCGGTTTCACATCAACGCGCTCGGCTATGCGCTTTTCGGCGTCAATGACGCGGTGGGGCGGCTGCCCGCAGCCCTTGCCGGCATTGCAACCGTTTGGCTCCTGTGGTTCTTCCGCTCCTACCTGGGGCGCCTGGGCGCGTTTCTGGCCGCAACCATGTTTGCCATCTCGCCGGCCATTCTCTACTACACGCGCTACATCCGTGACGAGCCTTTCATGCTCCTTTTCCTGGCCTGGCTCGTCTTGATGATCTTCCGCTACTTCGACACGCGTGAGCCGAAGTACCTGATCCTCATGATGATTCCCTACGCGCTCATGTTTACCTCGATGGAAATCGCCTATATCTTCGCCGGGCTTTTCATCGGTTTCTTCCTGCTCTACGCGCTCCTGGACATCGCACGCGATACCTGGTCGCAGGATACGCTCAAGATTCCCTTCTTCGTGGCCCTGGCGGCCAGCGGCGTCGCGGCCGTTTACGGCTTTTACCGGGTCACCCAGGGCAAGGTCGGTACTGTCGAATTGAGCGCCATCGTGGTCTTCTTCCTGGGGGTGGCCCTGTTGGCCGTGGCGCTCTACCTGGCCTGGCGGGGCGTGGGCGAGCGCCTGCATACCCATCCGGCCCTCGATGTGGTCATCTGGCTGTTTGCAGTCGCCGCGCCGCTCTTTGCGGCCTTCATCATTCGCATGTTCGGCTGGGACCCGCAGGACTACAGTCAGACCGGCTACCTTCGCTCGCTCGGCGTTTTCCTGGTGATGTTGGCGGCCGCGGGCGCGATCGGCGTGCTGTGGGGCCGCGTGCGCTGGCTCATCAGCGTCGGCATCTTCTACGTGATTTACATCCTGCTCTTCACCACCTTCTTCACCAACGGTCAGGGCATTGCCACCGGCGCCATCGGCTCCCTGGGCTATTGGCTGGCGCAGCAGGAGGTGGCGCGCGGCGGCCAGCCCATCTACTACTATCTGCTGACAACGCCCATGTATGAATTCTTGCCCCTCTTCCTGACCCTGGGCGGCATCGTGGCCTTCTTGGTCGCGCGCGGTTGGCGTTTCCTACTGGCAAAGCCGAAGGTCTCCAATCCCCAATCTCCAATCTCCGGCCTCCGGTCTCCGGTCTCCGGTCTCCAATCCTCAACCTCCAACTTCCAGTCGCTCTTCACCCTGTTCAACATCTGGTGGTTCCTGGGCGCGTTTGGTGGGTTGACGTGGGCCGGCGAGAAGATGCCGTGGCTCACCGTTTACATTGCGCTGCCCATGACCCTGATGGGCGGCTGGTGGGCCGGCCGCGTGCTGGAGCGCATCGAGTGGAATGAATGGCGCCAGCAGGGCGGTCTGTGGCTGCTGCTCTCCCTGCCGGTAATGATCTTTGCCCTGGCGACCCTGGCGCAATCCAGCCCCTTCCAAAATACCACCATCGCGGGCCTCAGCGTCACCTTGCAGTGGTTGGCCGCGCTCAGTATGTTGCTGGCGCTGGCCTGGTTTGCCGTGGGCTGGATTCGCAGCCTGGGCCGGCAACGCGCCGGCCAAACGATCTTCCTGGCGCTGGCGCTGGCGCTGAGCCTGTGGACCGTGCGCGTCAGCTACATGTTCAACTACATCAACTTCGATGACGCCACCGAGCTGCTGGTCTACGCGCACGCCACGCCGGATATCAAGCGGGCCATGAACGAGATCGCGGAGATTTCCGAGCGCACCGTGGGCGGCAAACAGATCAAGGTGGCCTATGACGACGATTCGACCTGGCCGTTGGAATGGTACCTGCGCGAGTATCCCAACCGCTCCTTCTACGGCGCGGCGCCCAGCCGCGACGCCCTGGATGCCCCGGTGGTCCTGGTGGGCGACAAGAACGAAGACAAGGTCAAACCCTA